>JAOUFA010000045.1 GCA_029858545.1 Betaproteobacteria bacterium | reverse complement strand
TGAACGGCGTCGCGATACTCAAGGGTTTGGACCTCGCCGTGAGGGCCGGCGAAGTGCACGCGCTCATGGGGCCCAACGGTTCGGGCAAGAGCACGTTCGCCAAGGTGCTCGCCGGCCATCCGGCATACGTCGTGACCGGCGGATCGGTGCAATTCGAAAACAGGAATCTCTTCGAACTCAAGCCGGAGGAGCGCGCGCGTGCCGGCGTGTTTCTCGGCTTTCAGTATCCGATCGAGATCCCTGGCGTCGCGAACCGCCAATTCCTGCGCCTCACGTACAACACGGTGCAGGCGCAGCGCGGAAAGGAAGAACTCGACCCGCTCGAATTCGACGATTTTGTGCGCGAGAAGATGAAGTTGCTCGAGATGAGCCCGGATTTTCTCGATCGAAGCGTGAATGAAGGCTTCTCCGGGGGCGAGAAGAAGCGCAACGAAATCCTGCAGATGGCGCTGCTCGAACCGGGGCTCGCGATTCTCGACGAGACCGACTCGGGGCTCGACATCGATGCGCTCAGAGTGGTCGCCAACGGAGTCAACCGCCTTGCGACGAAGGATAGTGCGATTGTGCTGGTCACGCACTATCAGCGGCTGCTCGATTACATCGTGCCTGACTATGTACATGTGATGGAGTCGGGTCGCATCGTCAAGTCCGGCAACAGGGAGCTTGCGCTCGAACTCGAGAAGCGCGGCTATGATTGGGTCGGTAACGAGCAGCGTGCCGAGGCGGGGACGGTGGCATGAACATCGTGGCCGGCAACGGCTATCTCGACAGCCTGCTCCAGGGTCTGGCGAAACTGCCGGCCGTGCCCTCGTCACCGGTGTCGGGGCGGCTCATCGATCTGCGCGCCGACGCGGTCGATCGCGTCGGCGCGCTGACCGTGCCGACCACCCGGGACGAGGAGTGGCGCTTTACCGATATCTCGCCGCTCACCAAGCTCTCCTTTCAGCCCGTCGGCGGCACATCGGCTCTGGGGGCCGTCGATGTCGAGCAATTCCGGATTTCGGAAACGGCGCGGCGTCTCGTGTTCGTCGACGGCGTGTTCGCGCCATCGCTCTCGAGCCTTTCGCGAGACCCTGGCGTGATGGTCGCGAACCTGTCAGCGGCGGCATCGTCGCACAAGGCGGCGATCGAGTCGCATCTTGGGCGGCACGCAGAGTACCGTGACAATGTGTTCGCCGCACTCAATACGGCCTTCCTGCACGATGGCGCAGTGGTCATCGTGCCGCGCGGCGCGTCGGTCGCCGAGCCGATCCATCTGCTGTTCATCGCGACGCAAGAGAACGCGGCAAGCTATCCGCGCTGTCTGCTGGTGGCCGAAGCGGGTAGCAAGGTGACCGTGGTCGAGGAATACGTGGCGCTTCAGGGCGAAGCGTATTTCACCAACGCGGTGACCGAAATCGCGCTTGCCGAGGATGCCTGCGTCGAGCACGTCCGCGTGCAGCGCGAGGGCGGCCAGGCGTTTCATATCGCGAACTGCGCGGTGTCGCTCGCGCGCGCAAGCCGTTATCGGTCCGTCAGCGTCGCGTTTGGCGCGCGGCTCTCGCGCCATAACCTGAATGTAATTCTTGGAGGAGAGGGTGCGGAGTGCGCGATCGATGGTCTCGCGCTCATCGCGGATCGCCAGCTTGCCGATACCCATACCTGCATCGATCATGCGAAGCCGCATGGCACGAGCCGCCAATTGCACAAATGCATCGCCGGTGGCGCCGCGCACGCGGTGTTCAACGGCAAGATCATGGTGCGGGCGGGCGCGCAGCGCACCGACTCTTCGCAGTCGAGCCGGAATCTCCTGCTCACCGGCAAAGCGCGAGTCGATACCAAGCCGCAGCTCGAAATATTTGCCGACGACGTGAAATGCGCGCATGGCGCGACGGTCGGACAGCTCGACGATGAAGCGGTGTTCTATTTGAATAGCCGCGGACTCTCGGAGGTCGCCGCGCGAAATCTGCTGACCTATGCGTTCGGCGCGGAGGTTATCGACCGCGTGCCTGTCGCATCGCTCAGACACCGGCTCGAACAGGCGATGCTCGAACGGGCGCAAAACAGAGTTGCCGTGTCATGAGCCGGAGTGAGGCGGTCTCCGCGGTGCGGCATGGCGCGACGCTCGATGTCGAACGGCTGCGTGCCGACTTCCCCATCCTCAAGCTGAAGGTCGGTGGTAAGCCGCTCGTCTATCTCGACAACGCGGCCTCCGGCCAGATGCCGCAGTCGGTGATCGATCGCCTGGTGCACTACCGGACGACGCAGCACGCCAACGTGAATCGCGGAGTGCATACGCTGTCTGAGCTCGCCACCATGGAGTACGAGGCGGCGCGCCGCACGGTGCAGCATTTCATCAACGCGAGCGAGGACCGGGAGGTGATCTTCACGAGCGGCACCACCGATGCGATCAATCTGGTGATGCACGGCTACGGCCGCAAGTTCATCGGCGAAGGCGATGAAATCATTCTGACCACGCTCGAACATCATTCGAATATCGTTCCCTGGCAGATGCTGGTCGAGGAGCGGGGCGCGAAGATCCGCGTCGTGCCGATCAACGATGCAGGCGAGCTCCTGATAGAAGAATACGAGAAACTCTTCAACGAGCGCACGAAGTTCGTCGGCGTGACCCACGTATCGAACGCGCTCGGCACCGTCAATCCGATCCAGTCGATGATCGCTTTTGCGCATGCGCGCGGGGTGCCGGTGCTGGTCGACGGTGCGCAGGCCGCGCCGCACATGGCGGTGGATGTAAGGGATCTGGACTGCGATTTCTACGCGTTCTCGGGCCACAAGCTTTGCGGACCAACGGGCATCGGCATCCTGTACGGCAAGGCGGCGCTGCTCGAGCGGATGCAGCCGTTTAAAGGCGGCGGCGACATGATCTTGTCGGTGACGTTCGAGAAGACGACTTACAACACGATTCCGCACAAGTTTGAAGCGGGTACGCCACCGATCGCGGCGGCAATCGGTTTGGGTGCGGCGATCGACTATCTTGCGACGATCGGCATGGATGCGGTTGCCGCGCATGAGCGCGACCTGCTCGACTATGCCACCGACCAGGTTGGCCGTCTGCCCGGGGTGCGCCTCATCGGCACCGCTGCGGAGAAGGCCGCAGTGCTGTCGTTCGCGATTGACGGGGTGCATCCGCACGATGTCGGTACGCTTCTCAACGAGGAAGGCGTCGCGGTGCGCACCGGGCACCATTGCGCGCAACCGGTGATGCAGCGCTTCAAGATCCCGGCCACCTCGCGTGCGTCGTTTGCGTTCTACAACACGATGGCGGAAGTCGATGCACTGGTCGCAGGCATCCGCGCGGTGCAAAAGGTATTCGCCTGATGGACGTAAAAGCGCTTTATCAGGAAGTGATCCTCGACCATAACAAGAAGCCGCGCAATTTCGGCATACTCGGCAATGCGAGTCACAAAGCCGAGGGGCACAACCCGCTCTGCGGCGATCACCTCAGTCTAACGCTTCACCTTGAGGGTGAATTGGTGGAGGGAATCGCGTTTCAGGGGGAGTCGTGTGCGATTTGCAAGGCATCGGCCTCGATGATGACAGCCAGTGTCAAGGGAAGGACTCGCGCCGACGCCGAAACGTTGGTGCAGGAATTCCGCGATATGGCGATCGGCAAGCTCGATCCCGGTGGACCCCACCATCTTGGGCGGCTTGCGGTGTTCGCCGGGGTGCGCGACCTGCCGACCCGGGTTAAGTGCGCGATCCTGCCGTGGCATACGCTGCATGCGGCGCTAAATTCGGTTGCCAGCACGTCGACCGAAGCGGGGGACGACCCGATGCAAACGACGATCGGCGATGCCTGATGATAAGGATATTTGATTTGAAGGGGCGCGCGATTGTCGCGGCGCGGGCGCGGTTCCGGAGTGCTCGGCATGCGATTGCGGCGATATCCCGGGCCGCCATTCTGGGATAGTGAAATGCCGAAGATTTCCGAGATCGAGGAAACGCCCAATCCGAACGCGTTGAAGTTCATCCTCAAGGAACCGCTGACCTGGGGGATGACGCGTTCGTACGACAACGCCGGGGAGGCGAATGGCGATCCGCTCGCGCGGGCCTTGTTCGACATCGAGCACGTGACCAACGTATTTTACGTTGACCACTGGATTACCGTGACGCAGGACGGCGGCGCCGACTGGCAGGAACTGTCGCGTAAGGTCGCCGAGCCGATTCGTGCGGCGCCGGCGGCGGATGCGCAATCATCCGCCGCGGTCGCGGCGGCGACCGGCGCGCTCGCCGACCTGAGTCCCGAGGACCAAGAGCGCCTCGACAGAATCGGCGCCCTGCTCGACGAACAGATACGTCCCTATCTGCAGGCCGACGGCGGCGACCTACACATCATCGGGCTAGATGGAAACCGCCTCAGCGTGCACTACCAGGGCGCCTGCGGTACCTGTCCAAGTTCTATTTCCGGCACGCTCGGCGCGATCGAACACCTGGTAAGGTCGATCGAACCCGACATGGAAGTCGTCGCGATCTGACCGGACAGTGTGCGAAGGCGATAACTGCGCGACCGCGAGGGGCAATTGAACTGGCGCACACCGGCCAGGATCACTTGGCGATCGATAGGCTAGGGCGAGCGCGTGGTACGGCAATGGCGCGCACCGGCGCGACGTGCTCCTCGATCAACTGCGGCAATTTGAATCGTCCCATCAATGCGAGCAGATCTTCGGCCTGATCGGCGAGGGCTTGCGAAGTCGAGTTGAGTTCCTCGGTCTGGGTCGTGTTGCCTTGAACGGTGTTGTCCATCTGCGTCACGGTACGATTGACGACCTCGATCCCGCTGGCTTGTTCCTGCGAGGCTGCGGCGATTTCGGCGACGATATCGGCAACTTTCCGCGCCGATTGCACGATTTCTTCGAGCGTCTTGCCGGTCTTGTCGACCAACACCGAGCCTTCCTGAACTTTGGCGACCGTGTCCTGGATCAGGGCCTTGATCTCCTTGGCGGCCCCGGCCGAGCGCTGAGAAAGATTGCGCACCTCTGCGGCGACGACGGCGAAGCCGCGCCCCTGCTCGCCTGCGCGCGCGGCTTCGACGGCGGCGTTGAGCGCAAGCAGGTTGGTCTGGAAGGCGATTCCGTCGATCACGGAGATGATGTCGACGATGCGATGCGAGGCAATGGTGATCTCCTTCATCGACGCGACCGCGTCGGTGACGACCTTTCCACCGCGGTCGGCGGACTCGCGCGCCCCGCCCGCAAGACCGCTCGCCTGCTTCGCGTTGTCGGCATTCTTCTTTACGGTGGTAGTGATCTCCTCCAGGCTCGCAGCCGTTTCTTCGAGACTGGCCGCTTGCGATTGCGTGCCCGCTGCCACTTTGGATGTCGCCGAGGAAAGCTGGTGCGTGGCACCGGTTACGTGAGTTGCCGTCGCGCGCACCTTTGCAATGATCGATGCGAGCTTGTCGACGAAAATGTTGAAACGCCCCGCTAGCTCACCGATTTCGTCTCGCGTGCGTACCTTCAAACGCTGGGTTAGGTCGCCCTCGCCTTCGGCAAGTGAGCCGAGCAGGGCATTGATGTCGGCAAGCGGGCGAACCACCTGCTGTTTGACGAGAAAGGTGAGCAGCCCGAAGAGCACCAGCAACACGATGAGTTCGCGCAGCGCAAAGCGCCAGATCGATGCCTTGAGCGCGGCGTCGACCGGATCGGTGCTCAGCGCGAGCAAAACCGACCCGACCACCTCGGTACCGGCTTTGACCTCACGTTCGGTGATCAGGACACCTTGCTTGGGGTCAGTGCGGCCGGCTGATTTGACGACCTTGCCCGCTTTGTCGCGGATTTCGACCAGGTGGATCGCCGAGTCCTTGATAAAGGTCTGTACCGTGCCGTCGAGGGCATTCATCTCGAACGCAAACAACGCGTTGGCGCTGCTCGCGGCCATCAGTTCGGCGAGCCTTCCCCCCTGCAGTTCGAGCTCGCGGGTGAGGGTGGCGCGCTCGGCGCGGATATCGACCCAGGTAGAAATCGCCGCGACCGCCAGCAGACATGCGCCGACCAGGGCGCTGAAGCGGAAGGCCAGGCGCCCGCGTCCGGCGCTGCCGAGCGCCGTAATGTTCGAGGAGGACATGACTCCGCCCACTCAGCGCTTGGTAACCAGGCCAGCCTGCACCATGATCTGATCGCCTTCCGGGCTGGTGGTGAAGTCGAGGAAGCGCTTGATTGCGCCTTTCGGCTGGCCCGAGGTCACCACCGCGAATTCCTTGACGAGGCGATAGCTGCCCGCTTTAACCGTATCCAGGGAAGGCGCCACACCGTCGAGGGCCATCGCTGCGATGCGGCCCTGCGATTTGAGGACACTGGCGTAGGTCGTCAGGCCGATGGTGCCGGGGCGGTTGGCGAGTGAGCCTGTCATCTCGCTACCCTTGGTAAGAACGATTACGTTCGTATGCTCGCGCAGATCGCGATAGCAGCCGATGTGCTGGCGCAGCGCTTCCTTGTCGCTGTCGTCCTCGTTGCGAGTCAGCGGTACGATCTTGGTATCGGGACCGCCCAGTTCCTTCCACGAGTTCAGTTTGCCCGTGTAGATGGCGCACAGCTGGGCTTGCGTCAGGCTCTTGACCGGCACGTCGGCGTGTACGGCGATCACGACCGGCATCGCGCCGAGGCGTCGATAGACGAGTCGTCCCTTTTCGTTGTCCTTGAGCGGTCGACCGGTCAGTCCAATCCCGATCCGGCCCGCTTCCGTTGCCTTGATTCCTCCCGTCGATCCAAGGCTGTTGGGCAATACGTTGACCGTATCCGACGCATGCTTGGCCTGGAAGGGTTTTGCAAGCGCCTGCATCAATGGCACCATGGATCCGGCGCCGCCGATTGAAACGGTTTCCTGGGCCGCGAGTTCACCGACATTGATAGCGATGATTGCGAGGGCCAGGGCGAGATATTGTTTTGCTGTCATTGGAACCTCCGATTTGCGTTCGCGCGAGTGGCTGGTAAGAGAAACTGCATGCGCAATCCATTTCGGCGCGGAGAAAGCGTATCCTTTCGCGAGAAAATGCGATGTAAGAAGATGTTAGCGACACGCTTCGATTATTGTTCTTATCTGCGATGTACAAATTCACAGAATCGAAGTTGGGGTTCACCGGGCTCGATCGGATGTCGCGCGGCGCGCGGAAACTCTTCGGGTGCTTCGGGAACTCTCGTGGAATTTGTGTGCGCGCTCCTGCGTGGACGGTCATGTCGCCGCGCTGACGTCAACTCCTCCGGCTGAATGCCGGCGCGCGCCGAACCGTGAAGTCGTTGGCTCGCGGTATGTATCTATGCGTCGCGGTCGTCGGAGGGGGCGCCAAACACCTTGGCGGAAACAGCCGATGCCTAGGTGTTCGAGGCGACGCGGGCAAGGCAGTCGGCCCGATCGACCGTGCTGACATGGCTCTGGAATTGTGCACGCGCACGCACGCTAGGACGCATCAGCCCGCCAACGGGAACGCAGCCGAGCGACGCGTACCGGCATGGGTGTGCCGGAGCGTATGGCGGTGCGCCATAGGCGTTAAAGCATGTGCATAAGTAGGGGTAAGGCACTTCGTTTATGGTTTGATCAAAACAACTCGTTGGCCGCGTAGCAGGCCCACAACGAGAATATTCGCCGGAGATCCGACTTCTGCGCGCATGAACCCTGTTCCCGCCACCGAAATCAAGACCACCACCTGTTACATGTGCGCCTGCCGCTGCGGCATTCGCGTGCATCTGAAGGATGGGGTGGTGCGCTACATCGACGGCAATCCGGAGCATCCGCTCAACCAGGGCGTGATCTGCGCCAAGGGTGCCTCGGGGATCATGAAGCAGTATTCCCCTGCGCGGCTCACACGGCCATTGAAGCGTCGCGAAGCGGCCGAACGCGGCGCCGCCGATTTCGAGCCGATATCCTGGGACGAGGCCTTCCAACTGCTCGAAGAGCGTCTTGCCAAGATTCGCGCGACCGACCCGAAGAAGTTCGCGCTCTTCACCGGGCGCGATCAGATGCAGGCGCTCACGGGTCTCTTCGCGCGCCAGTTTGGCACGCCGAATTACGCGGCGCACGGTGGCTTCTGTTCGGTCAACATGGCCGCGGGGATGATCTACACCATCGGAGGTTCGTTCTGGGAGTTCGGTGGCCCCGACCTCGAGCGCGCGAAGCTTTTCGTGATGATCGGCACCGCCGAGGATCATCACTCGAATCCGCTCAAGATCGCGATTTCCAAATTCAAACGGTCCGGCGGTCGCTTCGTTTCGATCAATCCGGTACGCAGCGGCTACTCCGCGATCGCCGACGAGTGGGTGCCGATCCGACCGGGGACGGATGGCGCGCTGCTCCTTGCGATCGTGCACGAAATCATTGCACTCGGTCTGTACGACCGGGAGTTTCTGGTGCGCTACAGCAATGCCGGACAATTGGTAAACCTGGACGAGTCCTCCGACGATTACGGCCTGATGCGGCGCGACGAATCCTCGGGCGAGCAGCCCGAGTTCGTGCAGAACCAGATGTGGTGGGACCGGCACGGCAATACTCCGGTACCCACCCACACCGAGGGGGCCGATCCCTTTCTGCTGGGCGAATTCGTCATGCCCGACGGGCGCAAGGTGAAACCCGCGTTCCAGTTGCTGAACGAGCGCGTCAGGGATTACACGCCCGAGTGGGCCGAGAACGTCACCGGAGTGCCTGCCTCGACCATCCGCCGCCTTGCGCACGAGATGGGCATCGTCGCGCGCGACCAGAAGATCGAATTGCCGATCGCCTGGACCGACAGCTGGGGCAAGGAACACGAATCGGTGACTGGCAACCCGGTGGCATTCCACGCGATGCGCGGTCTTGCCGCGCATTCGAACGGCTTCCAGACCATCCGCGCACTCGCCATCCTGATGACGCTGCTTGGCACGATCGACCGTCCGGGAGGGTTTCGCCACAAGACGCCTTTCCCGCGCGCGATCGCACCCGCCGCGAAGACCCCGCGCGGTCCCGAGGGGGTGAAGCCGAACACGCCGCTTGCCGGTCTCGCGCTCGGCTGGCCCGAGTCGCCCGACGATCTGTTCGTCGACGAGGCGGGTAAGCCGGTGAGGATCGACAAGGGATTCTCCTGGGAGTACCCGCTTTCAGTGCACGGACTGATGCACAACGTGATCGGCAATGCCTGGAAGGGCGATCCCTACCGCATCGACACGCTGATGATCTTCATGGCCAACATGGCGTGGAACTCGAGTATGAACACGGTCGAAACCCGCAGGATGCTGAACGACCGCACGCCCGAGGGCGAGTACCGCATCCCCTACCTGGTGGTGTGCGACACCTTTCAGTCGGAGATGACCGCCTTCGCGGATCTCGTCCTGCCCGACACCAGCTATCTCGAACGCCACGACGTGATGTCGATGCTCGATCGGCCGATTTCCGAGTTCGATGGACCGGTCGATTCAGTGCGTGTGCCGGTGGTCGAGCCACTCGGCGAGTGCAAGCCCTTTCAGGAAGTGTTGATCGAACTCGCGGGCCGTCTCAAGCTGCCCGCCTTCACGAAGGCCGATGGCGCGCGCAAGTTCCGCGACTATCCTGACTTCATCGTCAATTTCGAGACTGAGCCCGGTTCGGGTATCGGATTTCTGTCCGGCTGGCGCGGCAAGGGCGGCGAGAAATTCATGCGCGGCGAGCCCAATCCGCGCCAGTGGGAGATGTACGCGAAGAACAACTGCGTATTCCACCACCGCCTGCCACCTTCCTACCAATACATGCGCAACTGGAACAAGGGCTATATGCAGTGGGCGCAACGTGCGCGTATCCGGCGCTTTGTCGATCCGGTGATCGTGCAAATCTACTCCGAGGTGCTGCAGAAATTCCGTCTCGGCGCGCAGGGCAAGTGGGGTAAACGCCGTCCCCCCGAGCAGTTGCGCGAGCGCATCGAGACCTACTTCGATCCGCTGCCCTTTTACTACGAGCCGCTCGAGCGACAGACAACCGACGGCGCGAAGTATCCGCTTGCCGCGATCACACAACGGCCGATGGCGATGTATCACTCCTGGGACTCGCAGAACGCCTGGCTGCGCCAGATCCATGCGCACAACCACCTGTATGTGAATCAGGCCACTGCGCGCGCACAGGGCATCGGCGACGGCGACTGGATCTGGGTCGAATCGCAGTGGGGACGCGTGCGCTGCATGGCGAAACTCTCGGAAGCGGTGGAGCCGGGCACGGTGTGGACCTGGAATGCGATCGGCAAGCAGCCCGGGGCCTGGCGTCTCGTGCCTGGTGCGAACGAGTCGAGGAAGGGCTTTCTCCTCAACCATCTGATCAGCGACACGCTGCCGGGCGGCTTCTCCAATTCCGACCCGATTACCGGTCAGGCGGGCTGGTACGACGTGCGCGTGCGGATCGTCAAGGCGGGTAGCGATGAACCACACGAGACGTCGCCGCGATTCGATGCGCTGCCGCGCTACCCGGGGATGTCGGTGGAGGTGCCGGGACGCATCGCATACTCTGCGGCTGGCAGAGACAAGTCACGATCCGGCTCGTTGTGAGAGATCGCGCGCGATGACACAGCTTGCATTGGTGATCGACTTGAATGTCTGCGTGGGCTGCCAGGCCTGCGTGACGAGCTGCAAGGAGTGGAACACTTCGGGCGCGGCCGGGACGATGGGCGACGAAAATCCTTATGGCGTGGACCCGAGCGGCACCTTCTTCAATCGCGTGCAAACCTTCGAAGTCGGCAGCTACCCCGACACGCAGACGGTGCACTTCCCGAAGTCGTGTCTGCACTGCGAGGATCCCCCCTGCGTGCCGGTGTGTCCGACCGGCGCGAGCTACAAGCGCGCCGCAGACGGCATCGTGCTGGTCGATTACGACAAATGCATCGGTTGCAAGTATTGCTCCTGGGCCTGTCCCTATGGCGCGCGCGAGCTGGACGTGCAGCAGAAGGTGATGAAGAAATGCACGCTGTGCGTCGATCGGATCTACGACGCGTCGTTACCCGAACGCGACCGCAAGCCCGCTTGCGTGCTTGCCTGCCCGACGAGTGCGCGGCTGTTCGGCGACGTGCACGATCCGGACTCGCAGGTGTCGAACGCGATCCGCGATTTCGGTGGTTACGCGCTGATGCCGGAGTGGGGAACGCATCCGGCGAATCATTATCTGCCGCGGCGCCGCACCGAGATCGCGGTGCATGCGGAGGAGCTGCTACGCGTCGACAATCCGCTCAAGGTCGACGGAAAACTGCCGCGCCCGGCGCAGGGTGAGCCGTCGCTCGACGACGTGACGAGCTGGTGAGGGGGCGATGAATCCCGCCTGGTCGGTCGTGTTTCTCACCACCCTGATCGGTGCCGCTCAGGGCCTGTTCCTCGCGCTCGCCGCGGCGCAGGCCGCTGCGGTGCTCGGCTGGCTGCCCGAGGCGCCGCGCACGCTGCATGTCGCGGCGAGCCTGGTTGCGCTGCTGTTGCTCGTCGCGGGACTCGGTGCGTCGTTCTTTCATCTCGGACGTCCGGAGCGCGCCTGGAGAACGGCGACGATGTGGCGGACTTCCTGGCTGTCGCGCGAGGTGATCGTGCTGCCGGCCTTCATGGTCGTTGTATTCCTCTATGCGGTGGCGCATTCCGATGTGGGATCGATACTGCGCCCGGCGGCCGCTGCGCTCGCGGCAATCGGCGCGTTGCTCGCGTTCGCGCTGTTTCTGTGCACCGGGATGATCTACGCCTGCGTGCGCTTCGTTCAGGAGTGGGCGAGCCCGCTGACGGTGGTGAACTTCGTGCTGCTTGGCGGGGCCTCGGGATTCGCGCTTGCGTCTGCGCTCGCGGCGTACTATGCGCCGCCGCTCGCCGCGGCGGGCGCGAAGAGCGCGCTTTGTCTGATATTGTTCGCCGGCCTGGGGCGGGTCGCGGCGCTCGCGCGCAACGCCCGGCTGCGTCCGAAGTCGACCCTCGCTACGGCGATCGGCATCAAGCATCCGAAGATCGAGCAGAGTGCGGCGGGTTTTCTCGGCGGGTCGTTCAATACGCGCGAATTCTTCCATGGCCGCACGCGCGCATTTCTGCGCTCGATGAAGTGGGGCTTCCTGCTGCTGAGCTTCCCGCTTCCGCTTGGAATGCTGGCCGCCGGCTTGCAACTTGATTCCCTGCCATGGTTCGTCGCCGCCTGTGGGCTTCAATATCTGGGATTGCTCGCGGAACGCTGGTATTTCTTCGCCGAGGCGGACCATCCGCAGAATTTGTACTACCGGGCGATCGGGTAAGACCCCGTCAGCCAAGCCGGCATTTCGTTCCACCGGGATTTGCAAAGATTTGATATATTAGGCATTCCTAATGCGTGACGAAGGGAGTGCGGCGCAGTTACCGTGTTCCGCGGCACGAAATCTGTATACCCACAATCAGGGGCGCAGTGTATCGATCGGGGTCGGTTTGCCGTCCCGATCTCAATTTCTGGAGACAGCACACCATGCAATTTGACAAGGAACTCGACGCCCGCGGCCTGAACTGCCCACTCCCCATTTTGCGAGCGAAAAAGTCGCTCACCGACATGCAGTCGGGGCAGATCCTGCGCATCGTGGCGACCGATCCGGGGTCGGTGAAGGATTTCGCCGCCTTTGCCAAGCAAACCGGAAACGAACTGATGTCGCAGTCGGAAGCCAACAAGGAATACACCTTCTTCATGAAGAAGAAGTGAACCCGGACGCGGAGGTCGAGCCGCGCTTATCCCAGGCAGGTAAGTCGGTCATTATCGTGATGACCAGCGGCCCCGCGCAGGCGGGGCGTTGCGCGACGCCCTTCTATCTGGCGACGCTGCTTGCCTCGATGGATGCCGAGGTTACGGTGTTCTTCACCATGGAAGGCGTCCGTCTCGCGCAGGCGGGCGTTGCGGAGTCCCTAGTGGCGATGGAAGGTGGCAAGAAGGTAATTGAGTTCATGCGCGAGGCGAAAGGCGTTGGCGTGCGCTTTCATGTTTGCAGGCCGGCGCTGCCGGGTTTCGAGATCGGACTCGGGGAACTGGTGCCCGAGATCGATGAGATCTCCAGCGGCGGGGTACTTGCCGACATGATTCTCTCGCACGATAAGGTGCTGTTCTTCTAGGCTGTCGCGTTTGAGGAGTATCCTCGCCTTTCTTTCCGGCGTGCTGAGGAGAAATGGTCGGTGGCATCGGTCAGGAACTGCGTACTTCCGGAAGGACTCCTCTATAACGTGCCGGCCAATGTCTGGGCGCGGCGCGAGTCCGATGGCAGTCTGACGGTGGGCATGACCGCCTATGCCTGTGCGCTGACCGGCGAGGTGGTCGCCTTCACACCTAGAAAGCCGGGTCGAGCCGTGGAAATCAACCGCTCGCTCGGTACGATCGAATCGGGTAAATGGGTTGGACCGGTCAAGGCGCCGGTCAGCGGGGAACTCCTCGCTGTCAACGATGCGGCGGTGGCCAATCCGAAAATCGTCAATGCCGATCCCTATGGCGCAGGCTGGCTGATACGCCTGAGGCCGACGAACTGGGAGGGTGAGGCCGCCAGCCTGGTCACCGGCGCGGCGATCGCCCCGGCATTCGAAGCGCGCATGGCGAGCGACGGTTTCGCCGGTTGCGCCTAGTTGCGCGGAACCGTTCCTGCGGCAAGACCGATGAGCGTGCTCGAAATCGCGGCTGGCATAGAAGGTTTCGAATCGTTGCGTTTCGATGTCGATCTGCTGCGCCGATTCGAGACCCTGCCGCCGGCGCGCGGCATACGCTTTCATACCCCGAGCTTCAAGTCCTACGCATCGCCTGAGATCGTTTCGTCCGCCGGAAACGAGTGGCCTGCGGTATCGATCACCGGCGCCGAATGCAAGCTGCAATGCGACCATTGCAAGGGTCGCATTCTCGCATCGATGATTCCCGCGCGCAGTACCGAGGAGTTGTGGCACCTGACGCAGCAACTGCGGCTGCGAGGTGCCAAGGGCATGCTCTTGTCGGGGGGGGCGAACCATCGCGACGAGGTCGAGTACCTCCCGTATCTGGCGACCGTGAGGAGAATCCGGGACGCGTATCCCGACTTTCGCATTGCGATGCATACCGGGCTGGTGGACGCCCGCACCGCGCATGCGATCGAGGCAGCGGGAGTCGAGGTGGCGATGCTCGATGTGATCGGCGCGCAGGACACGGTCTCGCAGGTCTATCATCTGCGCCGCCCTGTCGAGGACTTCGCGTGCAGCCTCGAATACCTGCTCGCGACCTCGCTCAGGGTCGTGCCGCATATCGTGCTAGGCCTGCACTACGGCCGCATGCTGGGCGAGTGGCATGCGCTGGAGATGATTGCGCGACACAAGCCTGCCGCGCTGGTGCTGGTCGCGGCAATGCCGATCTACGCCTCGCCGCAGCGCCCGTATGCGAGTCTTTCTGCGCGCGAGATCGGGAAATTCTTCGTCGATGCGCGCAGGGCGTTGCCCGAGACACCGATCCTGCTCGGCTGTGCGCGCCCGGCAGGGCGCGCCCGTGCGGAAATCGACGCCTATGCCGTCATGGCGGGGCTGTCGGGGATCGCGCATCCGAGCGAAGGCGCCGTCGAGTTGGCGTTTGCGCTGGGACGCGAGG
>JAOUFA010000413.1 GCA_029858545.1 Betaproteobacteria bacterium | reverse complement strand
CCGCCCGGGAGCACGCCGCGCAATTGACCAAGTCGATGGCCACCGCGGGCGAATCGTCGCCCGCCGAGATCAAGGCCATGATCGCGAAGATCAAGCCCGAGCTCGAACGTTACGGCTCCACCTCGGCGGAGCTGGTCCAGCTCGCCCTGTCCGATTTCCCGCGCGCCCAGGAAAAAGTACCCGCGTTCGTCGCCCTCTTCGAAAAGCTGGAAACGGAAATGGAGCAGATCAGCGATCGAATCGAGAAAGCGGTCGAACTCTCGCAAAGAGAAGGCGACCAGGTCGTCGATGTTGCCAAGCTCATCATCGTTCTCGTCTGCCTGTTCGCAGCCGTCGCGCTGATCGCCATCTCGGTCATGCTCGCGCGCGGCATCCTGCTGCCGCTCGATCGTGCGCTGGAAGCCGCGAACGCGGTGGCCGCGGGGGATCTGACGGTGACGATCGATGTCAAGGGCCAGGACGAAGTCGGCCAGTTGCTCGCGGCGCTGTCGAAGATGAAGGACGACCTGGCCGACTCGGTGAGTTCGATCCAGCTCGCGGCGGACAACGTGAACACGGGATCCAAGGAGATCGCGCGCGGCAACGCCGATCTGTCCTCGCGCACCGAGGAGCAGGCCTCGAGCCTCGAGGAGACGGCCTCGTCGATGGAGGAACTGACCACCACCGTCAAGCAAAACGCCGAGAACGCGCGCCAGGCCAGCCAGCTGGCCGTGGGTGCCTCGGACGTCGCCACCAAGGGCGGCGACGCGGTGCGCAATGTGGTGACCACCATGAGCGGGATCTCGGATGCCTCCAGGAAGATCGCCGACATCATCAGCGTGATCGACGGCATCGCGTTCCAGACCAACATCCTCGCGTTGAATGCCGCGGTCGAGGCCGCGCGCGCCGGCGAGCAGGGCCGCGGCTTCGCGGTGGTGGCGAGCGAAGTGCGCGCCCTCGCGCAGCGCTCGGCGGCCGCCGCCAAGGAGATCAAGTCGCTGATCGAGGACTCGGTGGGCCGGGTGAACGAAGGCAGCAAGCAGGTCGACGGCGCCGGCAAGACGATGGAAGAGATCGTCAACTCGGTCAAGCGCGTGGCCGACATCGTCTCGGAGATCTCGGCGGCGAGCCAGGAGCAGATGCGCGGCATCGACCAGGTGAGCCAGGCGGTGATGCAGATGGACCAGGTGGTGCAGCAAAACGCCGCGCTGGTCGAGGAATCGGCCGCGGCGGCGGAGAACCTGTCGAGCCAGGCCGAGGTGATGGCCGAGACCGCGAGCCGCTTCAAACTCGACGATTCGCGGCGCCGCATACAGGCTGCGCCGCGCGTCGAGCAGGCCAGCGTCCACGCCCAGCTTCGCGCCCCGCGCGCGACGGCCAATCAGCCCGACCTGCCGAAGTTGCGCGCGGTGCGCAAGGCCCGCGCGGCCAAGGCCAATGGCGATGCCCAGCCGAAAGACTCGGGCGAGGACTGGAAGGAATTCTAGGCGTCGCGTCCAGACCGGGCACTGCGCGCCACACCGCTCCCCGCCGCGCGCTTCAGCCCGCGGTCAGGAACTCGCGCAGCACCGCGATCTGATCCTCGTGCATCAGCGTCGGCGCATGGCCGACGCCGGCGAACTCGACCACCTCCGCCTTCGGTCCGCGCGCCCTCATGCGCTCGCAGGTTTCGCGGGTGAGAAGATCTGAAGTCTCGCCGTGCGCCACCAGCGTCGGGCAGCGCAACGCCTCGTAGGTCTCCCAGAGCTCGATGTCCTTACCGGGAAGTGTCGCGCGAAACGCCGCGCCGATCCTCGGGTCGTAGTGCAGGCGCCAGCCATCGGCGTCGCTGCCGCGCAGCACGGTCTCGCACAGAAAGTGCCATTCGGCCTCGCTGTGCGGTCCGAACGACGAAGTAATCGACCGCACGTAACGCGCCGCCTCCGCGAAACTCGAGAACTCCGGCGCG
The DNA here is from genome assembly GCA_029858545.1 of Betaproteobacteria bacterium. GTDB lineage: Bacteria > Pseudomonadota > Gammaproteobacteria > Burkholderiales > SG8-39 > JAOUFA01. Next base: position 1,499 of record JAOUFA010000413.1, on the reverse strand, counting down.
AGTCCGACATAGCCCGCGATACGCTCGAGCGCCGCCTTGGCCAGCACCGGGCCCGCGTCGTTCATCACGAGTCGCGTGATCGGCGCGTGCGCGAGCGCCGCGAGCGACATGCCGATCAGCGCGCCCATCGAGGTTCCCACCCAGTGCACCTCGGCGACGTCGAGTCGCGCGATCAGCGTGACCATGTCGCCGACGTATTGCGGCGTCGTATAGAGCCTCGCATCGGCAAGCCAGTCCGAGTCGCCGCGCCCGGCGACATCGGGACAGACCACGCGATACCGGTCGCACAGCGCGCCCGCGAGGATATCGAAATCGCGCGCGCTTCGGGTCAGCCCGTGCACGCATACCAGCACACGCGGATTGCGCGCGTCGCCCCATTCCCGATACGCCATGCGGTGCAGCCCGGCGCCGGACTGGCACTGCACGCTGCGCCGCCGCGGTGGCGCGGCCGGGGTATCGCTCACCGGATTCGTTCCGAACGCCAGGCCGCGAGCAGCGCGGCGCGCGCTTCGCGCCCCAGTTCGTCGAGACTCGACAGGCGCAGACCCTCGGTGGTGTCCTCGCCGCTGCGGCGTAAATGCGCGAGCGCCTGCGAGCGGACGTTCGCGCCGCGTACCGCGTAGCCGAAGTCGGCGTAACGCGCGCGCTCGAGATCCGCCTGGGTGCCGCTCGACTGGTCGAACCACAGCCATTCGTCGGCGAAGGTGAAAGCCACGTCCTCCAGCGCGATCAGCATGCGCTCCTCGATCGGCGTGCCGTCCGCCCAGTTCTCGCCCGCCCCGTCGGCGACGCGCAAGCGTCCCCCGGCGTAGTGGAAATAGCCGTGCCGCTCGGCGTTCGCGGCGTAACCCAGCAACTCGCCCGCGGCCTCACGGCAGGCCATCGCGAGCATGAGCCTGCCGTCCTCGACCGTCAGCGTGACGTCATAACGAAGATCGACCTTGCCAAGCGGTTCGGTCGCGCTTTCCGTCAGGCGGCCATTCTCGATTACCGCGCGCCCGCGCATGCCCTGCTGCGGATGCACCCATTCGGCCTCGACCCGCAACTCCGGAAAATCCTGCGATGCGGCGGCGAAATCGGGAAACGGCAGGCCCTTTTTCAGCTCGAAGCGGTATTCGAGCTGCCCCTCGCGGTGGCACTCGGTGTAATGCTCGGCGTCGATATCGCGCACCATGATCGAGCGCACCCGCTCGGCGAATTCGCGCAGGCGGCCCGCGCCGGTGACGCGCAACGTGGCGCGGAAGGTATCTGGCATGACGCGCGATTATAGTGCGGGACGCCGGTCGCGCCAGTAACGCGCGGCGCGCACGCGCTCGGCTTCGGGCTCGAGTCCTTGCGACGCGATCCCTTCGGACGCGAGTCGAACCGTCACCGCTCCGTCGAGGTCGGTACGCAACAGCTTCGTGCCGCGCGCGCGATAGCGCTCCAGCACTTCGGCGTTCGGATGACGGAAGCGGTTGCGATACCCCGCCGGCACCACCGCCCAGCGCGGCGCCACG
>JAOUFA010000412.1 GCA_029858545.1 Betaproteobacteria bacterium | reverse complement strand
CAGTCGGCGCGGCGAGCGAGACCAGGGCGTTCTTCCGGCGCGCCAACGCGCTTTCGGCGGCGTTCATGCGGCGTCGCGGCGCGGTTCTCGGGCTCTCCCTGCTGTCTGTCCCCGCGATTGCGCTCGTCGATCTTTCCACGGGCTACGAACTCGCGTTGTCGCTTCTCTATGTCGGACCCGTCGTGGCATCCACCTGGGTATTCGGACTGCGCGCGGGACTTGTGTTGTCGGGTCTCGCCACGGCCGCCTGGCTGGGCACCGATGCTCTCGCCGAGCATCATTATTCGAACGCGATCTACCGCTACTGGGAAGGGTTTATCCGGCTCGCGACATTCTCGCTGTTCGCGATCATCATCGAGCAGCTCAAGCGCGCGCTGGCCCGCTCCGACGACCGGTTGATCAAGGTGCTCGAGGGGCTGGACAACGCGATCTGCGTCATCGATCCGGCGGCAGGCTCGATCCTGTATCGCAATCGCCGCTTCGACGCCGCGTTCCGGGGCGAAACCCAGGAGCCTGCGGCGCGACAACTCCTTCAGGCCGCGCTGCTGACCGAATCCGGGGAAGAAAACGTCGAGGAGCTGCAGCTCGAGGAACGCTGGTTCCTGGTTCGGGGACGCTGGCTGAGCTGGATCGACGAGCGGCCGGTTCTGCTGCTCAGCGCCACCGACGTCACCGCGCGCCGCCAGGTCGAAGCCTTGAACCGGGAACAGGACGCGCGGCTGCAGGCCACCGCGCGCGTGGTGGCCGTGGGTGAAATCGCGAGCTCGATTGCGCACGAGCTGAACCAGCCGCTCGCGGCGATCGCGAGCTACGTTTCGGGCTGCCTGCGCCGGCTGCGGGGGGGCAGCGCCAATCCTCAGGCTCTCGTCGGTGCCCTCGAGCAGGCCGGCGAGCAGGCGGAGCGTGCCGGCCAGATCATCCGCCGGGTGCGGGATTTCGTGCGCTCGCGCCAGCCGGTCCTGACCGCGCTGGACCTGAACGCGCTGGTTGCGCGCGTCGCCTCGACCACTGCCAGCGAGGCCGAGCGCCACGGCGTACGCCTGTCCCTTGCGCTGCTGTCCGGCCTTCCGCCGGCACAGGCCGACGGCGTCATGATCGAGCAAGTAATCCTGAACCTCGTGCGCAACGCCATCGAGGCCGTCGCCGGGGGTCCGGCATCCGGGCGATCGATCGACATCATCACCGCGCGAGCCGAGCCGCAGGCGCTCGGAGTCACGGTCTCCGACCGGGGACCCGGCATCGCGGCGGATGTCGCGGGCCGGCTGTTCGAGCCCTTCTATACCAGCAAACCGGAGGGCATGGGGCTCGGGCTCAACATCTGCCGGTCGATCGTCGAATTCCACGGCGGCCGCTTATGGACGACGCCGCGTACCGGAGGCGGTGCGGAGTTCCATTTCACGGTGCCAACGGTGCCGGGAGGCCGATGAGCGAGCGAGCCGGTGTGGTCCACGTGGTCGACGACGATGCCGCGATTCGCGACTCCTTGCGTTGGCTGCTGGAGGGTGAAGGTCTTGCCGTACAGACGTACCCGAGCGCCGAGGAATTTCTCGCCACGTTCACGCTGGAGCAAACCGGATGCGCGATCGTCGACCTGCGCATGCCGGGCATGTCCGGCCTCGAGCTCCAGGAGATGCTGCTCAGACGCCATGCCCGGCTGCCGCTGGTATTCGTGACCGCGCACGGTGACATCGCCCTCGCGGTCATGGCCATGCGCCGCGGCGCCGTGGATTTCGTCGAAAAACCTTTCACCGATGAGCGCCTGGTCGAGGCGGTTCGCCGGGCGCTCGGCGCGCACGCACGCCGCCCCGATAGCGCAGAAGAGCCGGCGATCGTGCGCGCCCGGGCGGCAGCGTTGAGCGCCCGCGAGCGGGAGGTGCTTACGGCCGTGGTGGACGGAAAGTCGAGCAAAGCGATTGCCGCCGACTTGGGTATCGCCATGAAGACGGTCGAAGCACATCGCGCCCGCATCATGGCGAAGCTCGGCGCGTCCTCCCTCGCCGCACTTGTCCGTCTGGTCGTACGTCACGGGCTGCTCGACACCCCGACGACCTGATCCCCTTTCTTGGCCGCCCGCGCAGCCCCGGCGGGCACCGCTTGTCTGTCGGCCCGGTCGGGGGGCGCCGATCTCCAGGCGCACCGGCCGTGCTAAGGGTTTTCCCCTCATGACACCGCACAACAGGCGCGCCAGACTCCGGCGTCGCTTGAACGGACGCGGATATGGTTCGCAAATTCATCTACGGTGTCGACGAGCTGAGCCGGACGATCGGCCATGCCTTCTCCTGGTCGGCCACGATCCTGATGGCCGGCACGTGCTACGAAGTGTTCATGCGCTACGTGCTGAACGACCCGACCAGCTGGGCGTTCGACTTTTCCTATATCTGCTACGGCGCGCTGTTCTACATGGCTGGCGCCTACGCGCTGTCGCGCGGCTCGCACGTGCGCTGCGACGTGTTCTACCGCCTGATTCCGGTCCGCCGGCAGGCAGCGATCGATCTTGTCCTGTATGTCTTCTTCTTCTTTCCGGGGATCATCGCGCTGATGAGCTCGGGCTGGGCAGACGGGTACAACGCGATGAAGATCGGCGAAGTCAGCGTCAATAGCCCCGCCGGCGTGCCGATCTGGCCGATGAAGCTGCTGGTGCCGTTCGGCGCGGGGCTGCTAGCGCTGCAGGGCAGCGCCGAGATGCTTCGCTGCGTCATTTGCCTGCGCGAAGGCGCCTGGCCGCCGCGGCTGCACGACGTGGAGGAACTGGAGCAGCAACTCATCGAGCGCCACGCGCGGGGCGAGGACGTCGGCCCGGCCGGGTCTGCCGCGGTGTCTCCCGGAGGCAGGACATGAGCGGTCCCGTCGTCGCCCTGGTGATGCTGGGGCTCTTCGTCTTCGTGATCATGATCGGCTTTCCGGTCGCCTTTACCCTGATGGCAATGGGCGTCGCTTTTGGTTACTACGCGTATTACCAGCCGGACCAGGCGTTTCTGGACAACCGCGTCTTCGACCTGCTCACCCAGAACACCTTCGGCGTGATGAGCAACGACGCGCTGGTGTCGATTCCGCTGTTCCTGCTGATGGGCTATATCATCGAGCGCGCAAACGTTCTCGACCGGCTGTTTCAGAGTCTGCAGATCGCCGCACGGAGCATTCCCGGTTCGCTCGCCGTGGCGACGCTGCTCACCTGCGCGCTGTTCGCCACCGCCACCGGCATCGTCGGCGCCGTCGTCACGCTGATGGGCCTGCTCGCCTTCCCGCAGATGCTGAAGGCAGGCTACGACGTGCGGCTCGCTTCGGGCGTGACCTGTGCCGGGGGCTGCCTCGGCATACTCATCCCGCCATCGATCATGCTGATCGTCTACGCGGCCGCTTCGAGCATCTCGGTGGTGCGCCTCTATGCCGCCGCGATGGTGCCGGGCCTCCTGCTCGCAGGTCTTTACG
>JAOUFA010000411.1 GCA_029858545.1 Betaproteobacteria bacterium | reverse complement strand
CGCGGGCAGGAAGCGGCCCGTCTTCTCGGCCAGGTAGACCAGGATCGCGCCCGACTCGAACACGGATACCGGCGCGCCGCCGTCCGCGGGTGCGCGATCGACGATCGCCGGCATGCGGTTGTTGGGCGCTATGGCGAGGAACTCGGGCTTGAACTGGTCACCCTGGGAGATGTTCACCGGGAAGATCTTGTACGGCAATCCCGCTTCTTCGAGGAAGATGGTGATCTTGTGGCCGTTGGGGGTGGTCCAGTAGTACAGATCGATCATGTTCGATTCCTTCCGGTCTGGTCGAGGACGGCTGAATTGATCTGCCTCAATGTTTAGTCCCGCGTCGATTTTACGATGGATGCAGAGAATGAGGAGTTGCCATGAGTTATAAGACCATTCTGGTTCATCTCGACCCCGGTGCGCGCAGCAAGGAGCGCCTGGATGTCGCCTTCGACCTCGGCAGTCAGTTCGATGCGCACCTGGTGGGGCTGTTCGCGCAAAGCGAGTTTCCGGTCCCCGCGGCGGCACGCGCAATGGCGGGATCGATCGTCGAAGAAGCCGTGCTGAGGCAGCGCATCAGCGCGACGCAGTCCGCCGAAGCCGCGTTCCGCGCGGCTCTCGCCCGTCATCCGGGTGCGCGTGCCGAATGGCGCGCGTCGAACGCCGATGCGCTGCAGGCGGTGCGGCTGTCGGCGCGCTACGCCGATCTCGTGATCACCGGGCAGCGCCAGCCGATCGACGAAGACGACTCCGGCCTGGCGCGGGACTTCGTCGAGGATCTCATTCTTTGCGCGGGACGCCCGGTGCTCTTCCTGCCCTATGCGGGACGGTTCGCGCAGGTCGGACGGCGCGTGCTGATCGCCTGGAACGCCACGCGCGAGGCGGCGCGCGCGGTCGTCGACGCGCTGCCGTTCCTGCAGCGCGCCGAGAGCGTCCAGGTGGTCGCCTTCAACCCGACCCAAAACGGCGACGATCATGGCGAGATTCCGGGAGCCGACATCAGCCTGTATCTCGCGCGTCACGGCGTGAAGGCGACCGCCGCGCAGCAGCACTGCGCGGAAATCGACATCGGCGCGCAGATCCTGTCGCGCGCGGCCGATATCGATGCCGACCTGCTCGTGATGGGAGCCTACGGTCACTCGCGCACCTACCAGACCGTGCTCGGCGGCGCGACGCGCACGATATTCGAATCGATGACCCTGCCGGTGTTGATGTCTCACTGAAGCCGGTGTCGCGGACGCCGGCACGATCGTGGCGTAAGGGTATGATGCGGCGCATTCAATTTAACGCGCGCACCCGAAACCATGAAAGCAGTCGGACTGTACCGCTACCTTCCCGTCGATCATCCCGAATCGCTGCTCGATCTTGAGTTCGCGGCGCCCGTCGCAACCGGGCGTGATCTGCTGGTCGAGGTGAAGGCCGTATCTGTCAATCCGGTCGACTGCAAGCGCAGGGCGCCGAAGGACGCGGTCGAAACGGCGCCGAAGGTCCTTGGTTGGGATGCGGCCGGCGTGGTGCACGCCGTGGGTCCCGAGGTGACGCTGTTCAGCCCGGGAGACAGCGTGTATTACGCGGGATCGATACTGCGACCCGGCTCGAATGGCGAGTTTCAACTCGTCGATGAACGCGTCGTCGGCCACAAGCCCGCCAACCTCTCGTTTGCCGAAGCGGCGGCGATGCCACTGACGACGCTCACTGCCTGGGAGCTGATGTTCGAGCGTATGGGCGTCGAGCGCTCGGGCGCGCACGCGGGCCGCAGCATCCTGATACTCGGCGGCGCGGGCGGCGTCGGATCGATCGCGATCCAGCTCGCGGCGAAGCTCGCGCGCCTCAAGGTGATCGCAAGCGCCTCGCGTCCCGAGTCGGTCGAGTGGGTGACGGAACTCGGCGCGCAGGCGACGGTGGATCATACGAAACCGCTCGCGGCGCAACTCGCCGCCCTCGGCGAGCCGGAGGTGGACTATCTGCTGTGCCTCACCAGTCCCGACCCGCTGTTCGAGTCCTTTGCGCAGATCGTCAAGCCGCAGGGGAAGATCGGCCTCATCGTTCGCGCGACCCGGCCGTACGATCTGTCGATCCTGCACGACAAGGGGCTCGCCGTCTGCCTCGAGTCGATGTTCACCCGCTCGAGCTATCAGACCCCGGACATGATCGCGCAGCACAAGCTGCTGGAGGAGGCCGCAGGGTTGTTCGAGGCCGGCATCCTGCAAGGCACGATGAAGCAGAACCTCGGTGCGATCTGCGCGGCGAACCTGAAGCGCGCGCACCGGATGCTGGAGGGCGGGCATGTCGTCGGCAAACTGGTGCTGGAGGGTTTCGGCGCGTGATCTCCGGTGCACGCGGTTTGGCGCGCGTCGTCACGAACTGCACGACAGCATCGAGCAGCCCGCGCGCTCGCGCGCCCAGTCGGGTCGTCGGCCGCTGAAGCGTTCGCTGCCCGGTTGGTCGTCGTAGGGGCGGCGCAGTACTTCGAGCAGTTCGTGAATGCCGGTCGCATCGCCCTGCTCGGCGCGGTCGATCGCCTGCTGCGCAAGGTAGTTGCGCAGCACGTAGCGCGGGTTGGCCGCGCGCATGCGCGCGCGGCGCGCGTCGGGCGACAGCGCATCGCGGCGCAGGCGCGCGCCGTAGCGCGCGAGCCAGGCGAGCAGGCGCGGCGCGGCGAGTTGCCGCTTTGCCTCGTCGTAGAACGCCGCGCCAAGCGGCGCGAGCCCGGCCGGGTTCTCCGCCAGCGCGGGGTCCACGTCCGAGAGTGCGCGAAAGAAGATCGTCATATCGACCTCGGCTTCGTGCAGCAGGGCGTGCAGCGCGTGCATCAGATCGACGTCCTCGTCGAGGCATTCGGCCAGACCGAGCTTGGCGGCGATATGGTCGCGGTCGGCTGCGGTGAACACCCGGACGTAGCGTTCGAGCCCCGCGTACAGCGGGTCGTGCGAGTCGAACGCGGGCGCGAGCGCGTTCGCCAGGCGCCCCAGGTTCCAGTATGCCACCGCCGGCTGCTGGCCGAAGCGGTAGCGGCGTTGCCCGGCATCGGTGGTGTTGGGTGTCCAGTCGGGATCGAAGTTGTCGATCCAGCCGTAAGGCCCGTAGTCGATGGTCAGGCCGAGGATCGACATGTTGTCGGTGTTCATCACCCCGTGCACGAAGCCCACCCGCATCCAGTGCGCGATCATTCGCGCGCTGCGCTCGCAGACCTCGGCGAACCACTGCGCGCGGAGCGCTGCGCCGCCGCCGGGTCCGTGCGCCGCGGCCAATTCCGGAAAATCGCGTCCGATCGTGAAGTCGATCAGCTGCCCGAGCAGCGCGACCTCGCCGCGCGCGGCGGGCAATTCGAAGTGGCCGAAGCGGATGAACGAGGGCGCCACCCGGCATACGATCGCGCCCGGTTCGGGCCGGGCGTTGCCGTCGTAGAACATGTCGCGCACGACCTGCTCGCCGGTGGTCACCAGGCTCA
>JAOUFA010000410.1 GCA_029858545.1 Betaproteobacteria bacterium | reverse complement strand
ACTATAGGCTGTCAAGTTCAGATTGACAAGTTTTGGCGCCCGGGGAATTGATTTGGCGCGCGGTTGCTGCGAAACGGAGGGCAGGCAGACCGGCCTTTCGGGCGTAGCATGGCAGCCCCTTCGAGGAGGAGCTGGTCATGCAGCAGGGTCACCCCGTTGATTTCAAGCCGGAAACCGCCGCCGAGGCCTATCTCGGGCTACTTGCCTCGCGGGGCGTGGATTATCTGTTCGCCAACGGCGGCACCGATTTCGCGCCAATCGTCGAGGCCTACGCGCGCGGCAGCACGCTCGGCGCTCGCATGCCGACACCGGTGATCACGCCACACGAAAACCTCGGCATCGCGATGGCTCAGGGCTACACCATGATCACCGGCCGCGGCCAGGCGATGATGGTGCACGTCGGAGTCGGCACCGCGAATGCGTTAAATGGCCTCATCAACGCCTCGCGGCAGAACCTGCCGCTGCTCTTTTCCGCGGGACGCACACCGGTGACCGAGTCGGGCGACCTGCCCGGCGCGCGCAACAACTTCATCCACTGGGCGCAAGAACATTTCGACCAGGGCGCGATGCTGCGCGAGTTCGTCAAATGGGACTTTGAATTACGTCATCCCGAGCAGATCGAAACCGCGGTCGATCGGGCGCTTGCGATCACCCACTCCGAGCCGCAAGGGCCGGTATATCTGACCCTGCCGCGCGAAATCCTCGCCGCGCGCATGACGCGTGCGCCGGGCGCGCGCCCGACGCAGATCGCCGCGAGCGCTCCCGGCGCCGATCCGGTGACGCTCGAGGAAGTCGCCAAGCTCGTCGCCGGTGCCGAGAACCCGCTGCTGATCACCGCGAACACCGGGCGCAGCGTGGAGGCCGCGCGCGCGCTCGCGCAATTCGTCGAGACCTTCGCGATCCCGGTGATCCACTACCGGCCGAGGTACCTCGCGCTGTCCACCGAACACCCGATGCACGCGGGCTGGGACCCGCATGCGCTGCTGGCGAAAGCCGATCTGGTGCTGGTGGTCGATTGCGACGTGCCGTGGATTCCCGCGCAGGGCGCACCCGCTCCCGGGGCGAAGGTGGTGCATATCGGCCCCGACCCGCTTTTCACGCGCTACCCGCTGCGCGGCTTTCGCACCGACGTCGCCCTGACCGGACTCGCCGGCCCCACGCTCGCGCAACTTTCGGAGCGCGTCGCGCGGCACGCGCCTTCGCAGACCATGCTGCGCGCGCGGCGCGAGTCGATCACGCGGCATTCTGAGGCGACGCGCCTCGCCGCGCGCGGCGGCGCGGACGGTCTTCCCGGCGCACTCAACGGCAAGTGGGCCTCGGCCTGCCTGAACCGCGTGATGGGCGACGACTCGATCATCGTCAACGAATATCCGCTGGTGCTCGAGGAAATGGTGGTCCGCGAGCCCGGCCGCTTCTTTACGCTGTCGCCCGCGGGCGGCCTCGGCTGGGGACTCGGTGCGGCGCTCGGCGCGAAACTCGCTTCGCCCGACAAGACCGTCATCTGCGCGGTGGGCGACGGCGCCTACATGTTCGGCAACCCGACTCCGGCGCATTTCGTTTCGGAAGCGATGGGCCTGCCGGTGCTGTTCGTCGTGTTCAACAACGCGCGCTGGGCGGCGGTGCACCGCTCGACGCTGTCGATGTATCCGCAGGGCGCCGCCTCGCAGATGAAGAAGCCGCCGTTTGCCACGCTCGAGCCCTCGCCGCGCTTCGAGAGAATCGTCGAAGCAAGCGGCGGCTACGGCGTGCGCGTCACCGAGCCGAAGGAACTGATGCCCGCGCTCGAGCGTGCGCTCAAAGTCGTGAAGGAAGAAAAACGCCAGGCGCTGGTCAACGTGTGCCTGGAGGCGAGTTACGTCAAGACAAGCTAGCGGCCGTTTTCCGCAAGCGGATCGGTGCCCTGCGCCCCCGGGCTTGCGGGGCGCGCACCGAGCGGCGGCTAGCGAATCACGACCCCTGGGTTCGTCGCCTCCCGGGACTACTGCCGCGCGATATTCGCCTCGCGTATCACGCGCGACCAGTTCCGCACTTCGTTCTCGACGCGCGCATGCATCTCGGCCGGGGTGCTGCCGCGGGGATCGCCGCCGATATCTTCCAGCCGCTTCCTCACCGCGGCCACGCCGAGCACGCGCAGCATTTCCGCGTTCAGCCGATCGATGATCGCGCGCGGCGTACCGGCCGCGGTGGCTAGCCCCATCCACGAGCGAACGTCGAAGCCGGCGAGACCGGACTCCGCGGCGGTGGGAAGTTCGGGCATCCCCGACCAGCGCGTCGCGCCGGTGGCGGCCAGCGGACGCAGCTTGCCGGCGCGGATTTGCCCGAGTGCCACGGTGGCGGGTGCGACGATGAATCGCGTCTCCCCGCCGAGCAGACCGGTCATCGCTGCCGAGTCGCCCTTGTAGGGGACGTGCAGAAATTTCACTCCCGCGACGCTGCCGAGCAGTTCGCCGGTCAAATGCTGGGTGGCGCCGATTCCCGCCGATCCGAACGCGACCGCTTCGGGCTTGGCACGGGCCGCGTCGATCAGCGCCTGCAGCGAAGTCGCTGCGTCGTCGGCGCGCACGATGACGAGAAACGGAAAGAAGGTGACCGTCGAAATCATGTCGAAGCTGTCGACGCTGTGGTACGGCAGCTTGCGATACAAGGCACCCGCGACCGAATGGCCGCCGGTGACGAGCAGCAGCGTGTGTCCGTCGGGCGCCGCCTTGGCAACCGCATCCGCCGCGATCGTGCTGCCGGCGCCCGGCTTCGCCTCGACGATCACCGGCTGTCCCAGGCCCTTGGTCATCTCCTGGGCGAGAACGCGCGCGACCGTGTCGGCGTTGCCGCCCGGCGCGAAGCCCTGGATGATCTTGACCGCACGGCTGGGATAGTCCTCGGCATACGCGACGGAAGTCATCGCGCAAGTCATCGCCACGGCAAGCGCGCCGACTGCAGCGGTTGTTCTGAGCATCGCGGTGGACAGCTGTTTCATGTTTCCTCCTCGTAACCATTTCGATGGGCCGCCGGGCTGGCCGGTTCGGACGCGATATCATACCCATCGTCGGCGGGTCAGCGCGGTCAATTTGACGTTGATCGCCGCCACCACGAAAGGGAAGGGGCGCATGCGAGGTTTGCCGCAGTCGGTGTGGGGGGAGGTGGTGCGCGCCAACGCCGCCGCCTATCCCGACAAGCCGGCGCTCGTAGACGCCGGGCGCAGCCTCAGCTTCGCGCAGTTCGACATGCGGACCAATCGCCTCAATCACGCGCTGCGCGCGCGGGGCCTTGCGCGGGGCGACCGGGTGGCGGTCCTTTCGAAGAACCGGCTGGAATGCGTCGAAGCCTATGGGGTCGCGAAGACCGGCATGATCGCGGTGCCGCTCAACTGGCGCCTCTCGGCGCGCGAACTCCTGCATCCGCTGAAGGACAGCGCGCCGCGCGCGCTGCTCGCCGAGCCCGAATTCATCCCGCTGA
>JAOUFA010000409.1 GCA_029858545.1 Betaproteobacteria bacterium | reverse complement strand
ATTCCGACCGACAGCATGACGATGACCTCGAAATGGGAACACACGACGGTGAGCCAGACCGCGTAGCCGCGCATGCGCTTGCCGAGCGCGGTACGGCGTTCGCGCGCGGCTCGTCCCTTTTGCTGTTCGAGTTGCGACACCGGCAGGACGAACGAGCGCGCGAGATCGAAACGGCGCAGCGTCAGTGCGCCGAACAAACCCCTGCGCAGGATTTCGCGCCACGCGCCGAGCGTGGCGCGCAGCCCGGGCGCGGCACCGAACATCGCGCGGCTCACCCCGTGCAACAGAAAGCGATCGAACAGGGGCTTGAGCCACCACAGGATCAGCATCGCCGCCCAGAGATATTCGTGGAACACGAGATTCAGGATCAGCGCGACGGGCAGGTAGAGCGCCAGCCAGATTCCCCACAGCGAGCGCCATTCGGCGCGCGCGATGCGGAAACCCAGATCGAGCGCTTCCCAGCCGCCGCGCGGCCGGATGCGTACCGCCGCGTCCTCAAGCCGCACGACCGCGCCCCCCGAAAACGAAGTAGGCGATCACCATGCACCACATGCCGATGCCCGCCGCGTACTTGCTTGCCGGCGGAAAGATGGTCAGCGGCGACCAGAAGGCCTCGATGAAGGCTGCGCCGAGAAACATCAACGCCGCTCCATAGGCAAGACGCAACGCGGGCTTGGCGGCTTCGACCAGCGCGGTCTTGCGCGAGCGCGCGCCCGGCGCGACCAGCGCCCCGCCCATGCGCAAGCCCGCCGCGCCGGAGATCGCGATCGCGGTCAGTTCGAGCGCGCTGTGGCCCGAGACGAACGACCAGAACGGCGTGCCGTAACCGATGTCGGTCACGTAGCCCGCGACCGCGCCGATGTAGACCCCGTTCGAGACGAGATAGAAGACCGAGCCCAGGCCGAAGGCGATCCCGGTGGCGAAGGTCTGGAAGCCGATCTTGACGTTGTTCCAGATATAGAAACCGAACATCGCGACATTGTCGTCGGACTGGCGCATGCCCAGGCGCTCGTTCGAGGGGTTGTACATCTCCTGGAATTGCGCGAGCACGTGCGGCTCGAACAGGCGGTGCACGAAATCGGGGTGCCACTGCACCGCGAGGAACAACGCGATGAGCGGGCCGAAGAACAGCACGATCCCGGCGAGCACCAGTCGCCATTCCTCGCGCACCAGGCGCGGAAACCCCGCGAGCAGGAACTCGAGCGCGCCGCGCGCATGCCCGACGCGCGCACCGTAGAGCAGGTGATGACCGCGCAGCGCGAGCCGGTTCAGACGGTCGACCAATTGCGGACTGTACTGGCGGTCGCGAGCAAGCGCGAGATGCTGGCAGACGTGCCGGTAAGTTCCCGGCACTTCGCTATCCGGGAGACTCTGCTCGCTCGTGCTGACCTCGCCCTGGGCCTTCTTTCCCTTCGACTTCCGCAGGCGATCATTGCGCTCGAGCCAGTCCTCGAAGCGTTGCCACTCCGCCCGGTGCCGTTCCTCGAATGCGGTCTGCCGCACCGGACTACCTCCTGCCGACCAGATAATTGGCGATGCCGAGCAACTGCCGCGTCGCGGCCTCGCCCTCGCGCGCTCCGGTCAGCCGGCTCGGAATCTCCGCCAGTTCGTGAGCGCGTTCCTCGGTGAGCGCCGGCGAGCGCTCGGCGAAATCGACGATCGCGCGTTGCTCGACCAGGGTGAGCGGCACGGGCGCGACGATCGGCGGCGCCTGCGGTATGCGCGCGATCTCGGCCGCGTCGTCGCGATAGACGACGATCGTGCCCGCGGCAAGGTCGCCGAGTCGCTTGAATTCGTCGTTCAGGAGCATCGTGGCCAGTCCGAAACCGTAGGCGATCGGAAGGAAGTCGATCGCGCGCAGCAGATTGCGCGCGAGCGCGGCGGGCCAGCGCACCGGCGTGCCGTCATCGTGCAAGACGATCAGTCCGAGCGCGCGCTTGCCGGGGGTCGCGCCGCGCCAGAAGGCCTCGCACCACGCCGGGAACAGCCATTCGAGCAGGAACCAAGCGATATAGAAAATGCCCCAGCCGAACTTGCCGAGCGCGCCGAGCACGATCGACAGCAGGAGCAGCAGCGCAAGCCGCAGCAGCAGGTCGAGCGCCCAGGCGAGCGCGCGCGGCACCGGGCCGGCGAGCCGCAGTTCCAGCTCGATGCCCTCCGGCGTCGAGATTCGTAGCGATGTATCGAGCAAGCGCTTGCTCAGTGCTCGGTGAAGATGTCCCGGTAGGAAGCGTACACCGAGGCGATGAGTACCGGGCCGAGTACCAGCCAACCGAGCATGAGGGGGAGCGACGCGACGATGAAGAATGCGAACAACACCACGCCGTAGAGCAGGAACGGCAGGATGTTCTTCAGGCTCGCGCGAAAGCTCGTCTTGAGCGCGGCACCGAACTCCAGGTCGTGCAGCACGATGAGCGTCGGTGCGAACCACCCCGCCATGTAGAGCGGAATCGACAGGCCGAGCGTGATCAGCATCCACAGCAGCAGCGCGAGACCGCCGCCCAGGAATGCGGCGTCGGGGCGGCCGAGCATCACCGAATTGAACATGCCCGCCACGCCGAGGCCGGCGATCGCCGCGGCGAGCGCGAAGATCGCCAGCCACGCCACCAGGAAGAAAGCACCGATCGCGATCAGCCTGCCCAGACGGATGCGAAATCCCGCGAACAGGTGGCCGAAACGCAGCTCCTCGCCGCGCTCCAGATCGCGGCAGGCGATCGGGAATGCGGCCCAGATCACCGGCCACAGGAGCGAGGTGGCGATGAAGCCGGCCACCGGGACAAGGCCCAGCACGATGAAGATCACCGCCGCCGCGATGCAGAGCAGGATCCACATTCCGGGCTGGCGCATGAACAGCGTCCAGCCCTGCGCGATCCACTGCCAGCCGTTGCCGAAGGCGACGGCATGGCCGCCGGGAACAAACTTCGTTTCGGTGACCTGTTGCACATCCTCGACGCGCGATTTGGGCGCGGCGTACGGGTCGTTTGCCATGTCTATTCCCCCGGTATTTGGAATCGATTGATTGATCGTTCGAGCGGGCAAGACTAGACCAGCACGCGCGCGCGATCAAGCGGATTTCAACGCGCGCCGCGCGGCGATCGGCGCGCCCTGGACGCAGACGTGAAGGAATCCACGCCACTGCGCTTTTCCACCGTGCATATCGGCGCGCGCCGGCGTCTCGATTATGATAGGTGACCATGCTTGGCTGGCTCGCATCGAAGCTGTCTTCGCGCGCGGCGCGCAATCCGGGCGCGCACGAGAACGCGACGGCGAATCACGTGCGCGCGCTGGTCGCGGCGGGTTCGCTGCGCGAAGCCGAAGACGTCCTGCGCGCGGTGCTCCGGCGCTCGCCGTCGGCCGCGTTCGCCCGGATGCTGGGCGCGCTGTACGCGTCGCAGGAGCGGCACGATGAGGCGATCGAATACCTGGCGCAGGCGCTCGAGCTCGATCCGCGGCACGCGGC
>JAOUFA010000044.1 GCA_029858545.1 Betaproteobacteria bacterium | reverse complement strand
CAACTTACCACTAGACTCTGCTCCAATCGCCCTCTTCGGGCGGGTGTCATGGAGCGAGATTGACAGAATGCGCATTGCAGAGCGTACAGGGCGCGTTCCAGCACGGGATTGTCGCGCGCACGCAAGCTGTTCAGACTTTCGCGGCGCATTGATTTCCCTATCCGTTGATTCCGGAGGCCTATGACGTGCCGGCGATTCACGTGATGACCCAGGGCCTGTTATCCGTAGTCGGCGTAGCGCCATCGGCCGCGGCGGATGCTCCCTGCTGCCGCTGGAGCGCAGGACTTTGACCCGGCTAGTCCGCTCGCGCCGCACTTGACCCGGCGCGCCCCGCGACGGCATGATTCAGCACCCCCCGTCCATCGCCCCGCAAGTGCCCAAGCGCGCCCTCCATACCCACTCCTACCCAGGCACGGCAGCGACGCGCCGCGGAACACCGGGTACGAAACTCGTAACCTGCCCGCGCACGCACTTCGCAACTGAGACCTAGCCCATGGCCCGCGGCAAGCAAGCGCCGTCGCGCCGAGCCCCGGCACGCCGGGTTTCTGTGCGCCAAATCGCGGCCAAGGGTGCTGCGCCCCGCGCGGCGGCGCCCCGTCGCCGGCCTGTCGCACCCTCTCTGTCCAGCGCGCAAACTCTGTCGGAGCTCGTTTTACACCTTCGCGAAGCGGTATATGTGACCGACGCCGAAGGACGCATCCTCGACGCCAATGCGGCGGCACTGGCATTGTTCGGCGCGAGTTCCCTGGCGGAACTGCGCCGGCATACCGTCCAGTCGCTGCTGGTCGATCCGGCGCAGCGGCGTGAAGAGCACGACGCGCTGAAGAGCGGGGGGATCGTGCGGGACTTCGAGTTCCGCTTCCGAACCCTGGACGGGCGGGACATCACCGCGATCGATACCGCGATCGCCCGCGTCGATCCCCATACCGGGCAGACCATCTACCTTGGAATGCTCGTCGACATCACCGCGCGCAAGCGCGTGGAAGAGGCACTTAGGGCGTCGGAAGAAAAGTACCGCAACTTGCTCGAGAACATGGGCGAAGGTCTGCTGATTCTTCGTGACAACCACATCGTGTTCTCCAATCCGAGCGCGCAGCGCCTGACAGGCTATTCGGCGGACGAACTCTTGCGCATGAATTTCATCGAGACCGCGGTTCATCCCGACGACCGTGCCGCGATACGCGAGCGGTATCGACGAAGGATGGCCGGTGAGCCGACGGAGCGTACCTATGCGTTCCGGTTCCGCCGCAAGGACGGCGCGCAGCGCTGGATGGAGGTGTCCGCGATGCGCATTACATGGGACGGCGGCCATGCGTCGCTCTCCTTCATGGCGGACATCACGGAGCGCAAGCGCATCGAAGACGAACTGACGCTCACCAAGGAACGTTACGATTTCGCCACCGCCGTGGGCAAGGTCGGCACCTGGGACTGGGACCCGGCAACCGGTGCGCTCGTCTGGAGCGACGAGACCTTCCGATTGATGGGTTTTGAGCCGGGCGCCGTGGTACCCACCTATGAACTGTATCTGGGACTCGTCCACCCAGAGGACCGTGATCCGCTCAGCGCCGCCGTGCAGGCCGCGCTGCAGCAGCGCAAGCCCTATGACCTCGATTGCCGCATCGTGCAGCGCACCGGCACGCAGCTCGTCTGCCACGTCACCGGCAGCGTCGAGTTCGATCCGCAGGGCCGCCCTACGCGCATGCTCGGCACCATCCAGGACGTCACGGAACGCAAGCGGCTCGAGGACAAGCTGCGCGACAACCTCATCGAACGGGAAACCATCCTTGACACTTCGATCGTCGGCATCGCGTTTCTCGATTCGCAAGGGCGGGCGCGCTGGCTCAACCGCGCGATGCGGGACATCTTGCGTATCGGGAGCGATGAATCCATCGCCGGCCGGAGCCTTGAGCCGTACTACCTTTCTCGGGATGCCTACCTCGCGGTCGGCGGCGCGGTGTCCGAGGCGGTGCGCGCTGGACGCGCCTACCAGTCCGAACTGCAGATGCGGCGCGGCGACGGCTCGGTCTTCTGGGTGCTGCTCTCTGGCCGCGCCGTCAATGCGGACGACCTGTCCCAGGGAACGGTCTGGGCGGTGCTGGATATTTCGCGCCGCAAGGATCTCGAGGAGCAACTGCGCAGAACCTCGTCGGAGCGCGAAGCGGCGCTGCGCAATACGCTTGTCGGGATAACGTGCACGGCGAACCGTATACACCAGTGGGTCAACCCCAGGTTCTGTGAAATGGTGGGATATACGGAGAACGAATTAATCGGAAGATCGACGGAAATGTGCTTTCCGGATTCCGAGTACTGGTCCCGATTCGGGGCGCAGGCGTACGCCGCGCTCGCGCGCGGCGAATCCTTCTCGTCGGAATACCAGTTGAAGCGCAAGGACGGCACGCTCTTCTGGGCGGAAACCTACGGCAACAGCATCGAGCGCGGCGATCCGGCGCGCGGAACCATCTGGACGGTGCTCGATATCACCGAGCGACGCCGGGCCATGGTGGACATCCAGGAAGCACTCGAGAAACAGAAGGAGCTGAATCTACTCAAATCGCGATTTGTCTCGATGACCTCGCACGAGTTCCGCACGCCGCTCAGTGCGATTCTCTCCTCCGCGCAATTGATCAAGCGCTATGGAGAACGGCTGCCCGCCGCCGAAAAGGAGGGCCTGCTGGATAACATCGAAGCCGCCGTGCGGCGAATGACCCAGATGCTGGACGACATCCTGATCATCGGCCGCGCGGAGTCGGGGGCGATCGGCTTCAAACCCGTGAAGACCGATATCGAAGCACTCTGCAGCTTTCTGATCGAGGAAGTACGCGGTACTCTGCCGCCAGGAAATTCCTCCAAGCACCCGACTATCCGGTTCGAGGCGAAAGGCGCGGACCACCTCGCCGTGGTGGACGAGAAGCTGTTGCGCCACATTCTCGGCAACCTTCTGTCGAATGCCGTCAAGTATTCACCTGACGGGGGTTGCGTGACGCTCGTAGCCGATTGCGGGAATGGCGAGACGCGGTTCGTGGTTTCCGATCAAGGGCTGGGTATTCCAGAAGAAGATATTCCGCGCCTGTTTGGAACGTTCTTCAGGGCGAGCAATGCGGGCAATATCCCCGGCACCGGCCTGGGACTCGCGATCGTCAAGCGGGCGGTGGATCTGCACCAGGGTTCAATCCGCGTTGCAAGCAAGGCAGGCCAGGGCACGCGTTTCGAAGTCGTCCTGCCCGGCATTCAACCCGGCCAACCGGAGCATTGAGCGCGCATGGCGAGGATACTGGTGATCGAGGACGAGGCGATGATACGCGCCAACCTGTGCCGCATGCTTGCAATCGAAGGTTACGCGGTCATCGAAGCGGCGGACGGAGTGACCGGTGCGACGATTGCGGCACGCGAAAAACCCGACCTCGTGCTATGCGACGTAATGATGCCAGGCCTGGACGGGTTCGAGGTGCTCCGCCGTCTGCGCGCGGATCCGGCAACGGCCGGTGTTCCCTTTGTCTTCGTCACGGCAAGCGCCGACAAGCACGACAAGCGATTCGGCCTTGACCTCGGCGCCGATGATTACGTAACCAAGCCGTTCGACATGGACCATCTTCTCCAGGTCATTGCGCGGCGACTCGCGCGCCCGTGACGCGCCGGTCGCCGCGCTCCCGGCGGCATTCCTATTCGTCCCGCGAGCCCGGATTCAACTGCACAAGGAGAAGGGCGTCTTCCAGATTCTGGCTACGCAGCGCCGTCCAGACCGCGCGTTCAACCGCGTCCTTGCGTCCCGCCAGGTAGCGAGCCTCGGTTGGTCCGGCATATGGCGTGTGCTGCAGCATGCGGGCGAAGCTTCCATCGGCCTGTGATGCGTATGCGGCATTCGGAGATTCGGCGGCCTGCGGCAGCGGTGCGCGTACCGCGGCGTAGATCTGCTGCGCGAGGACATCCACGTCCGCGTCGATGCGGGTCACGGTGGCACCGGCATAGGGTTCGTGATTGAACATGCGGTCAAAGCTCTGCGGAACGTTCTGATCGAAGGCAAACGACTGCTGCGCCGCGGTTGCTGCGAAGACTGCTGCGATGAGTTGCGTTTTCATGGTCGTACTTCCTTTGGCTGGTCCATCAGGTTAAGTGTCGAGATATCCGGGCGGCTGTTTGTTCACCGCCCTCGATACCTATCAAGCAATGTCCATGCCAAAATTAAAATCATCGTATCCTCAATCACTTAGCATCAGCCGTGCGCCACGCCACCTCGCCCCCCTGTCCGTGCAAACAGACAGGGGTCGCCTGGTCGGTAACCAAGTTGTTGAATTGACAGCAGGTTCACGCGTCTGCTTTCACAGACACCGGCAATCCGTCGCCGCGTGTGCGTCAGCCGCGCTTGAACGCGGCGAGGTCGATGTTGTTGCGGCTGAGCAGCGAATAGAAGTCGCTGCGATTGCGCTTCGCGATTCGCGCCGCCTGACTGACGTTTCCGCCGCAGATCTTGAGTAGCCGGATCAGGTAATCGCTCTCGAACTCCCGGCGCGCGTCTTCAAATGATGCCAGGTCCTCGCCCGGGCGATTGAGCGCCCGCTCAACGAGCGCACGCGGAACGATGGGGGTTGTGGACAAGGCAACGCACTTCTCCACGACGTTGAACAACTGCCGGACATTGCCTGGCCAGTCGGCCCGAAGAAGCGCGTCGATCGCCTCGGGTGCAAAACCGTTCAGCGTCTTGCCGTAGCTCGCCGAGAGCGCCTCAAAGAAGTGCCGCGCAAGCAGAGGAATGTCCTCGCGCCGGTCGGCCAATGCCGGCAGCTTCAGGCTGACGACATTGAGCCGGTAGTACAGATCCTCGCGGAATCGGCCGGCAGCGATTTCCTGGAGCAGGTCCCGGTGAGTCGCCGAGATGAGGCGCACGTCGATACGTACGCTATGCGTACTGCCCACGGGCCGCACCTCGCGTTGCTGCAGCACGCGCAGAAGCTTGACCTGCAACGGCGCTGGCATATCGCCGATCTCGTCCAGAAAGAGCGTCCCGCCCTCCGCCGCCTGGAACAACCCGGCGTGATCGCGGACCGCGCCCGTGAACGCACCCTTCACATGTCCGAACAGTTCGGATTCGAGGAGCGCTTCCGGTATCGCCCCGCAGTTGACCGGCACGAACGGTGCGTCCCGGCGGCGGCTGCGGTCATGGATGGTCTGCGCGAGCAGTTCCTTGCCGGTTCCGGTCTGCCCGAGAATGAGGATGCTCGCGTCGGTCGGCGCAACGACCGCGGCTTCGTCAAGGACCGCCTGCATCACCGGACTCGAGGAAACGATCTGCGATTCGGGTTTCGTACCGCCGGGGTCCGCCAGCGCCGCGCTCCGGCTAAGCACATCCTGAATTTCCTGCAGCAGCGCCTTGGCCTCGTACGGCTTGGTGAGAAATCCCTGCGCGCCCTGGCGCGTCGCCTGGACCGCTTCCGGAATCGTGCCGTGCGCGGTGAGGATGATGACGGGAAGAAGGGGAAACTTCCTGCGCGCAGCCTCGAACAGGGCCATACCGTCCATGCCCGACATGCGCAGATCCGTGATCAGGAGATCGGGTTTTGCCGCCGCGAGCTTCGCAAGTGCCTGCTCCGCGCTATTGGCGGCCACTACACGGTATCCTTCTTCGCGCAGAAGGATGCCAAGCAGGCTGAGCAACGTCGGATCGTCGTCGACGATTAGGATATTTGGCGCCAGTGCCTCGCTTGCAGGCATCTCGGTCTTTCGGGAGCTTGCCGGTCAAACCATTGTACCGGCATTCGCCGTCTGTAACGAAAGCCGGGACACGATGCACAGCCCGCGCGTCCGTCACGGCTCCCCCATCACCGTCACCACCACGCGCCGCTCGTGCGCCGCGCGCCGATGTTCCCACAGGTAGATGCCCTGCCAGGCACCGAGCAGCAGCCTGCCCTCGCCGATCGGCACCGTGCCGATCTATCGGGCGCTGGAGAAGGTGAACGGCAAGGCCGAAGAGCTGACGTGGGAGATGTTCCGCGACACGCTCATCGAGCAGGCCGAGCAGGGTGTCGACTACTTCACCATCCACGCCGGTGTGCGCCTCAAATATGTCCCGCTCACCGCCAACCGCGTCACCGGCATTGTCTTGCGCGGCGGGTCGATCCTCGCCAAGTGGTGCCTCGCGCATCATAAGAAAATTGCCTCTACACCCACTTCGAGGAAATCTGCGAGATCATGAAGGCCTACGATGTCGCCTTCTCCCTCGGCGACGGCCTGCGCCCCGGCTCCATTGCCGATGCCAAAGACGCCGCGCAGTTCGGCGAGCTGGAAACGCTCGGCGAGCTGACGCAGATCGCGCGGAAGCACGACGTACAAGTGATGATCGAAGGCCCCGGCCATGTGCCCATGCAGCTGATCAAAGAGAACATGGACAAGGAGCTGAAGGACTGCTTCGAGGCGCCGTTCTATACCTTGGGGCCCTTAACCACCGACATCGCCCCCGGCTACGACCATATTACGTCCGCCATGCTCTGCTACGTGACGCCCAAGGAACATCTGGAGTTCCCGAACAAACAGGACGTGCGTGACGGCATCATTACCTGGAAACTCGCCGCCCACGCCGCCGATCTCGCCAAGGGCCACCCGGGCGCGCAGCTTCGAGACAACGCGCTCTCCAAGGCGCGCTTTGAGTTCCGCTGGGAGGATCAGTTCAACCTCGCGCTCGATCCCGAAAAGGCGCGCGAGTTCCACGACCAGACCATGCCCAAGGAAGCCCACAAGGTCGCGCACTTCTGCTCCATGTGTGGCCCCAACTTCTGTTCCATGCGCATCACCCAAGACGTGCGCGACTACGCCGCCGCCCAGGGCGTGACCGAAGACGAGGCGCTCAAGAAAGGCATGGAAGCCAAGGCCATGGAATTCAAAAAGGGCGGGGCCGAGATCTACAAGAAGGCCTCAATTCCGAGTCGTTCAACCAAGAAACCCGGCAATGTCACGCAGATAGCCCGCTCGCGGAAGTCGTTCTAGTGGAGATAGGCGTCGCCCTTGTGCTGCAGCTGGGCGATCTCGGCATCGGCCATCGGAACCAGCCCGATAAAGGCGTCGAAATCCTTCCTGCCAAAACCCTGCATGCTTGCCGAGGCCTGGCACAACCGGAACTGGATGATTTCGCCCAACGCAAGGTTCTGTGCCCGCGTAGCCAGTTCCTTTTCCGCGAGCGGACCCCCACGAGCAAACAGGGGAACCGCACCCTCGTGAACCACCACGACGATGGAAGCGGCAAAGGGATCGCTGGCATAGAGATTTTGCAGCATGCTCACGCGGTCGAGCAGGTTCTTGAGGCTGGCGGGGCTGGCGCTGGAAAAGTCATACACCACCTTGGTCGGTGCGCAGGCGGCTGGCTCCGCTGCCGTGCCGGATGTGCCAGCAAGCACCAACGGCAAGGCAAAAGCAAAGCACCGGGTCAGACTTTTCATCCCTTGTGCCTAGAAATTGTCGATCAGCTTCTTCATCCGCTCCGAGAGCGATGACGGGGGCGACTGCGTGTCGGTTTTCTTCAGACGCTGGTTGATCTCACGCTCAAATTCCGCGCGCGAGAAGCAGCTGCGGCAGTGTTGCAGGTGATGCTCGATCATCGCCACCTTGCTCTGATCCTTCAGCTCGCCATTCAAGTAGGCATAGAGGTGATCAAATGCCTCGAGGCAATCGTTGTCGAGGTTATCGCGCTTGTCGTGTTCGTGTGTCATAGGCGTGATTCCTGGGTAATACGTTAACGGGGAAAACCGGCATCCTGGGCGTGTTGCCACAGGGCTTTCTGAAGCAGGGTGCGGCCGCGATTCATGCGCGAGCGGATGGTGCCGGGGGAAACGCCCAGTACCTCGGCCGCTTCGTCGTACGAGAGCCCTTCGATGTTGATCAATACCACCACCACGCGAAACGCTTCCGGCAGGTCTTCAATGGCGGCAAGGAGATCTTCTCCAAGCAGCTTGTTGGCGACTTCGCGCTCGGGGTTGGCCCACCAGCTCAGGAACTCATCCGGCTGCTGGATGAGCAGGTAGGCAATCTCGCTGTCGTCGTAGGCGAGCTCGTCGTACAGAGTTTCGTCGGGACGCACGGATTGCTTGCGGTAGTCGCTGATGTAGCCGTTGTGCAGGATGCGAAAGACCCATGGGCGGAAGCGCGCGCGATCCTCGAGGCTGTCGAGCGCGCACCAGGCGCGGGTGGCCGTGTCTGCCACCAGGTCCTCGGCGTTGGCGCTGTTGCGCGTCAGCCGCATTGCCACCGAGTAGAGCGAGGCCATGTGCTCGTTCATGCAGCGGCTGAAGAACGCCTTGTTGTCGTTTCGTTCGTTCATGGATCTAGGCCGTGGCCACACCGGATCGATAAACCCGTATAGCACCCGGTTGCAGCGGGCGCCAGCCCTCGCGGGTGAGCGGTTGGGTGGCGAGCAGCACGTACGCCGCGCGGGTTTCTTTCCGCGATGCTTCCAGCGAGTGCAGCCGGGTATGGGCGTGGACGAACAGGTGTTCGCCATTGCTGAGTATGAAATTGAATTCGCCCAGCGCGCGCAGTTCGCGCACCAGCGGTGTGATGGCGGCAACAATATCGCCCGGCTCGAGTCGGGATATAGCGTTGTGTTCGCAGGCGATGGCATCCATGAGCATGCAAAACGCCAGTTCAGAGTCCGTGCCACCAATGGGATGAAAGCGGCTGGTTGGGCAACGCGCCACATCGTGCAGGCCCGGCAGCTTGCCATTGTGCGCGAAGATCCAGGATGAACCGTTCCATTCGCGCTCGAATGGGTGGGTGTTGGCAGCGCAGGGCGCGGTGGTTGCAGGATTGGCCTTGCGAATATGTGCCACCACGGCGGTGCTCTTGAGGCGCGATTTCGCAAGCAGGGCGAGGTAACGGCTGTTCGCCGCCGGTAGTGAATCCTTAAATACGCGCGCCGCACGGCCTTCGTAGTAGGCAACGCCCCAACCATCGGCGTGCGGGCCAGTGCGGCCGCCGCGCGGCATGAGGCGAGAAAGGTAGGGCCCCACGTCGGTTGGCTGGCTGGCGCTCATGGCAAACAGTTCGCACATGGTCGTTCCTTGGGTTTGGTGGATATTCAGGCCGTTTGTACGGTAGACGCACCGGATGGCCCGCCAGGTCCCGAAATGAACAAATATTTTCAGGACCCAGCGACCCCGGCCTTATTAAAAGGTAAGCGTGGCGGCCCCTTCGCTGACCACGCCGAGCATGGCGACCGAGCCGGCCAGTTGCACGCCGTCGATCAGATCGTCCTTGTGGTAGCCACGCACCTGTGCGCACGGCGGGCAGACCATGATGGTGCCGCCGCTGTCCATGATGTTCTTCATCATATCCTTGATGGGCGGATCCAGCGGGTTTAGACGCGCCACCTCGGCCGCGCCCTTGCGCGCCCAGTCGGCGCCGGAGCTCACGAGAAACATGGTGACCTTGTATCCCGAGGCGATGCCGCCATTGGCAACGCTCCAGGCCACGGAGGCACGTTCATCATGAAATCCGTTGGTGACCACCACCACGAGCTTTTTCTGATCTTGAGACATCGGGTTCTCCTTGA
Organism: Betaproteobacteria bacterium; assembly: GCA_029858545.1. Taxonomy (GTDB): domain Bacteria; phylum Pseudomonadota; class Gammaproteobacteria; order Burkholderiales; family SG8-39; genus JAOUFA01. Next base: position 5,164 of record JAOUFA010000044.1, on the reverse strand, counting down.
CGTTGAAAGGGCGGGCCGCGCCCGCCGGGGTTTAGTGGGCGCCTCCCGAGTTCGGTTTGCGACCCGCTTACCGGTGATGACGCAAGAACGCGGCCGCCAGGTCCCGTATTTCTTGAAAGCGCCGCTGCTCTCTCCATGAGCCCAGAGCGCGCCGCCGTGCCTCGCCGCTTCGCGCGGAACCTCTTGCCAGCGGCTGGCCGTACGCGACGAAGCCGCGTCTCGATATGCTTGCCGGAAACAACCACAGGGATTGCCTTATAAAACCGCGCAGGAACCCCATGTCGATTTCCGAGCCGTGGCCGCTGGTGGCGCCGGGCGCTGTAGTCAAAATCCGGCCGAATGGGATGGCGGGGCGCACAGTATGCCTACGTCGACGGCGGTCAGTACGGCCTACTAGTCCTGGCCAACCCGCCGCTGCAACGCGGACGTGGGAACCGTGCGGACACTCGCACTGCACGCGCAGCACAATATGGTCGCGGTCAGGTCAGCAGGCATCATTCAATGACTTAGGGCCGAAATCGAAAGCGAGTGTCCGCTATTTTTTGTCCGGGGAGGTTGCCAGTGCTATTCATGAGCGGTATGGTTCTCACGGCCCCAAAACAACAAGAACAAGAAACGTCGGGACGTAGTGCCATCATCAAGTCCGCCTGAGCACCGCAGTCGGTCGTCGTTGCAAGTTCTTCATTGGGATGCAGTCCACTCCGTCGCCGGCTTTTCCGGGCGCGCGACACCACAGGATGAGGGGGGAGTCGTCATGAACGCCAATACGCTCTTGCGGTTTGCCACCTACTGACTTACCACTAGACTCTGCTCCAATCGCCCTCTTCGGGCGGGTGTCGTGGAGCGAGATTGACAGAATGCGCATTGCAGAGCGTACAGGGCGCGTTCCAGCACGGGATAGTCGCGCGCACGCAAGCTGTTCAGACTTTCGCGGCGCATTGATTTCCCTATCCGTGCGTCGTCGCCGGTTGCGTCGGATATCCTGCTTGACGCCTCCACATCAGCTGTGATCGTGGGGGGAGTCAACGTAGGTGCTACCGTGACACTCGTGACCCCCTCGGGTGCTTAGCCTTTCGTCGCCCCATTGTTAACGTGACTGTGGCAGACGGACGCCGGCAACGGTTGATATTCTCTTGGAGCCGTCCGTGTTTGATGGAAATCCCCGCAAAATACAGCGGGGTTTTTTTGGTGCGCCGCAGGGCGCGCTTGCAGTGGCCGGGAGGATGCCCCACACCCGGGAAGATCAGGCCCCTGTTTTCCGTACTCCAGCTCAGCGAAGTCGGCTTCTACGTCCTGGGGCGCAGTGATCATGGGCACCCCCCCACGGAGGGCTGCGCCGGCGCGAGCCAAGCAGCAATCGCGCGCGGTTCAGCTCGGGCGCTGCGACTTCAAAGCTGCTTCGGGGTTGACCCACAGGTATGGATGAACCTTCACGCGCAGTGCGGCCTCGAAGTCGCCGGGCGCGAATCCAGAAAACGCATCGAGCGCGAGGTTGCGCCGTTCAATCCAGATCTTGCTGTAGCAGAGGCAAACGTGCCCGCGCCGCGCGGGGCAACCTCCGCGGCCTGACCTTTGATCCGTGCGGTACGCGCGCCGCCGATCAGGCCGGCATCAGCTTGTTGACCGCGTGCAGGATCTGCTCGGGACGGAAGGGCTTGACGACCCAGGCCTTGGCCCCGGCACGCTGACCTTCTTCCTTGCGGCTCTCGCGCGACTCGGTGGTGAGCATCATCACCGGAACGAAGCGGTAGTCGGCGCGCTTCTTGATCTCCTTGACGAAGGTAATGCCGTCCATCACCGGCATGTTCACGTCGCAGATCACCAGGTTGATCTTGTCGCCGGCCAGCTTGTCGAGCGCGTCCTTGCCGTCCACTGCCTCGGTAACGTCGTAGCCGGCGGCTTTCAGTGCGATGGATACCACCTCGCGCAGCGAAGCCGAATCGTCGATGACCATGACTTTCTTGCCGCCCATATGAATCTCCTCGATGAACGTGACTGACGGCGCGGCCGCGGAGTACCGGGGATTCACGAATCACCTGCGCGCGCGGCGCCTTTGCGGGATAAATACTAGTTCCCATTTCACCGCGCGGGTAACGTGAGCTCAGGGTCGAGGGAAATTTTTCGGCGCCCGCTGCCGAGTAAATCACGCACTTTGTCAGAGTTTGTAAACCCGCGTCGTCAATCGCCGACGGTATACCGGTTCGCGGCCGAGCGGATGGGAAATACCCAAGACGAGGCGAGCGGGTCGGTCGTCTCCCGCACAAAGATGCACGCCGGCATCACGCCTCACAGGCCGTGCGCGGTGCGATCAGAAGATCGCGTTGACGCGCACAAACGGGCCGTACAGCGTGCTCGATCGACTAAACGAGGCATTGACGTTCTGACTGTTGTCGTCGCTGCTTCCGCCCATTCCCAGCCAATCCGCCTGCAGCCGGACTCCCGCCGCAACCGAATACCCTAGGCCGCGCAGGCTCTTGGCCCGCTGCTGAAGAAGATAGCCCACTTCGCCGGTGGCGTGCAGCCCGAGGAACAAGGAAAGTGATTCCGGCTCCTTGCCGAATCTTGCCGCGACCGCCTGCTTGGTCTTGTCGGTCATTCCCAGGTGGCCGAGACCAAGGCTCGCGGAGCCGTTGACGTACCAGGCGCGGTAGTTGGCTTCGTAACGCTTGGCGTATGCGGCCTTGTCATAGCCAATTCCGAATGCAAGTTCGCGAAAATCCGCGTTCGGCTCGAACAGCAGAAGCGAGACCGATTTGCCTTGGCCGAACCCAAGGGGCGTCGGGATGACGGCTTGAGTATATTGAACCATCAGGTACTGCCCGCGCTCTCCGACATCGAGCAGGTCCAGGCGGGTGTAGCGGTTGTTGAATTGCTCTGCCTGGGTGCCCGCAGGATCGTTGTAGGTTGCAACGCCTTTGATGTCCGCCCTCTCCAGGTTTAGGCGCATCGAATGCGACTTCGCTAAAAATGAATTGAAGTCGACGTACCCTGTCAGAAAGGAACTCGCCTCCTTGGCCAAGCGTCCGCCCGAGGGGAGAATCTTGTCTTCCGCCTGACTCCGCAGATAGGAGATCGCGAAATGTTTGTCGCCGTACCTACCCTCCGCATTGATGCCTTTGAACAAGGTGTCTGCGATCTCGTAGTTCACGTTGGAGAGCGTATTTCCGCCCGAATCGGATACGTCCGCCTTGGTGCCCCATCGCAGCATTGAAAGGCTGCCGCCAACCATCGCCGAAACTTGTTCCTCCTGCTCCCAAGTGCTGACGTGTTCGGGATTGCGGTATTCCATCGACCGGACCCGGCCTTCTGGAATGGTGACGGTAAATGGGCGGTCCGCGGACGAATTCATCCCACCAACCTGAATATTTCCGGCGCGCCACACCACCGCCGGAAAGAATCCGTAGTTCGTGTCCTCGGAATTGACCGCCCAGGCGTGGCGGACTTTTCGGCTCGACCAATTGGCATGGATCAGCATCACACCTTTGTTGTAGGGATTGATGTTCACGTACACCGCGGCGACAAATTCCGTTTCCCCATTCGGATAGACACTCAATACGCTTTCCCGGTCGCTTCTGGCACTGACAACCGGCCCTTCGGTACCCAGCCAGGCTGTACTGTTGCCGACCCATAGGGTCTGGTCTTCGGCAATTCCCGCCACCGCCCAATGGCGTTTTCCGTCTGTACCAAGGTAGGCCGCTTCCAGCGGCACCGGATAACGTTGCGCCATTTCGACGCGGCCGTCGAAGCCCAAGATTGCTTGGGCTTCCCGCGTTACCGTGATCAGTTTTTCGTCATAGGTAACGCCGATCGTCAGGATTTTTGCGTCCGCCTTAACGGAGGCGAGCGACCAAGTCCTGCCGTCCTGGCGGACAACGACCATAGCTGGCTTGCATTCCTTGCAGCTCGATACTTCCATCACCAGATAGTGCTTCCCGTCATAGTCCGAGCGGCCTCTAACTTTCGCCGAATAATATTGACGGACCGTCCGATATGAATCTTCGGGCCGTTTTCGATATTGCACCAGCTCTTGGCAATGCGATTGCTTGCAATCTTCCGTGATGAGGCGAAATCGGGTTGTGTCTGTAAAGGTGTTCCGGCCCAGCGGGTCGGGAATCAGCCGACCGGGCTCGATCTTCAGGTAGCCGGGTGCCGGCGCATCCGTCAAGGTTCCGAATACATAGGTCGCGGCAACCGCAAGGCGGGGAAGTATCCCCAATAGAGCCGTGACCGCAAGTAGGTTCACCCAAATGAAAAAGAGCCGCAGCCTGTCCATCCGTCGCGGTATGCCAGCCGACAGCTGATTGGTGTCTCTGCGCCGAGAAAGAAACAAGTCCATATCGATGGCCCCTCTCTTTGAAGGTTTGTTGTAAGCTACCTGAATTGTAGAATTTTTCATCGCAGCGTATTTCTTGCCGAGCCGCGCCGAGCTGCGTCTCCCAATGCCCATTGATCGGGGCTATTTCGGTCGCTCTTGCCGCCCAAAGTGTTTGTGCAATTGGCTTCCGGTGCATCTCGCACGTCTATCGATTCGGAATCCACGCAAGCAGCAGCGGCGGGCGGCGCAGAGTCACCATCGTCACCCTGGGAGCGAGGAGCTTGCGTGCCCTGTTCAACCCGCGTGATTGTGCCTGGCACAGAATACCGTGTTGCTTTGCCGTCGCCGAACACCGCGGCTCTATCGAAACGGCCTACGAACCTGTCCCTAGCGGCGGTGGCGCTTTATTTTCATCACCTGCCATCGATGCTGGCGTTGCTGTTTCTGCTGGGTGTGCAAGCGACCTTCTTTGGTCCGGTGAAGTACGGCATCCTGCCGCAACACCTGAAGGAAACCGAAATTGTTGGCGGCAATGCTCTGGTTGAAACCGGAACCTTCGTCGCCATACTGCTCGGCACTATGCTGGGCGGCATTCTTATGGGCCGGTCGGAGTTGGGTCTCGATCTCGAACTTACCACTAGACTCTGCTCCAATCGCCCTCTTCGGGCGGGTGTCATGGAGCGAGATCGACATGATGCGCAATTGCAGACCGCTCAGGGCGCGTTCCAGCACGGGATTGTCGCGCGCACGCAAGCTGTTCCGACTTCGGGTGTCGGACTGATTCGTCTTGTGCCTTGACAGAACGAACGGTCGTGCTATTATTGGCCGCCTGTCGACCCCGTTCCGATC
>JAOUFA010000408.1 GCA_029858545.1 Betaproteobacteria bacterium | reverse complement strand
CACTGCCTGGAGAGTCGCGCGATGAGGATGCGCCTGTTGCCGCTGGTGGCGATCCTGGTGCTGGGCCATCTCGGCTTTGTCGGCGTGCGCATGACGACTTCGTTGTTCGCCATCAAGCTCGGCGCGTCGGCATTCACGGTCGGTGTTCTGATGGCGCTGTTCGCCTTCCTGCCGATGCTGCTGTCGGTGGGCGCGGGACGTCTCATCGACCGCGCGGGCAGCACGCGGCCGATGCTTGCCTCGTATGCAGGGCTCGCGCTGGCGATCGCCCTGCCGTTCGCCTGGCCGCGCGTCGAGACCCTCTACCTGTCGAGCAGTCTCGCCGGCACGGCCTTCCTGTATCTGCACATCGCGGTGAACAGCGCGATCGGCGCCTTCGGCCGGCCCGAGGACCGTCCGGTCAATTTCTCCTGGCTGTCGCTGGGTTTCTCGACCTCGGCGTCGCTCGGACCGCTGGTGGCGGGCATGGCCATCGACGGGCTCGGATATGCCGCGGCTTTCGGCGTGCTCGCCCTCTTTCCCGGTGCCGGGCTGTTGCTGCTCTGGACACAGCGACACGCGCTACCGCGCCCCGAGCGTGGCACGCATTCCGGCGCGGGCAAGAACGTGTTCGACCTGCTGCGCATTCCGGCGCTGCGCCGCAGCTTCATGGCGAGCGGCGCGCTCGCCATGGGCTGGGACCTGTACTCGTTCCTCCTGCCGCTCTACGGCTCGCGCATCGGTCTCAGCGCGCTCACCATCGGCGGCATCATGGCCACGTTTGCGGGTGCGACCTTCGCGGTGCGCCTGATCATGCCGGCGCTGGTGCGCCGCCTGCGCGAATGGGAGGTGATCACCGCGGCACTTGCGATCTCGGGCGCGAGCTACCTGCTCTTTCCGCTCGTCGAAAGCGCGCCGCTGCTGATGGCGCTCTCGTTCTCGCTCGGTATCGGACTGGGCTGCGCGCAGCCGATCATCATGTCGCAGCTCATCAATACCGCCCCCCCGGGGCGCCAGGGCGAGGTGATCGGCGTACGTATCTTCATGCTCAATGCGAGCCACAGCTTCATCCCGCTTGCCTCGGGTGCGGTATCGACCGTACTCGGGATGGGGCCCGTATTCTGGGCGATCGCGGCCCTGCTGCTCGCGAGCGGACGCGCGGCGCACCGCCATGCGGAACGCAGCCGCTGACCCACGCACGGGCGACGCCGTGATCAAGAGACCGGGGGATGAATGTCGTCTCGCCTGCGCTGAACCGGGCAATCAGCGCCCTGTGAACTGACGGGCGCGTTGCGTTCAGCCGAACTTGCCGGCAGCCGGACGCGCGATGCGCGTCCGGCCCTTTGCACTACTTGAGGTGCTTGCTGACCAGCTTGGTCATCTCGAACATCGACACCTGGGACTTCGAACCGAACACCGGCTTGAGCTTCTCGTCGGCGTTGATCATGCGGCGGTTCTTCTTGTCCTGCAGGCCGTGCCTCTTGATGTAGGCCCAGATCTTCTTGGTCACCTCGGTGCGCGGCATGGCATTCGCTCCGATTACGGCGCCTAGCGCCGCGCTCGGGTTCATCGGCTTCATGAACGCCGCATTCGGCTTACGCTTGGCGGCAGCCTTTTTCTTCGCGGGTGCTGCCTTCTTCGCCTTCTTCTTCGTTGCCATCTTCGTTTCTCCTCTGTACGCGATATCTGATTTCTGTTAGGGAGTTTCTCGCAGATTCTTCTGCTGCGGGGGCTGCAACTGCCGTTTCATCTCCCGCCGTCCTGCCGCCATTCAAATGGCGGGTGGCGAGAAGATGCCGAATCCCGCGCGGCATGTCAACGTTTTTTCAGAGGGAAATCGACTTTCTCAAGACGGCGCAGACCGCGCCGATGCGCTCGGATCTTTCACTTGATGCGCCGCAGAGGCATCCAGCCACGTCGCCAGACCCTGTGCATTGAGCTCGATGTCGAATTCAAACACACGGATAACTCCCTCTTTCGTAAGCGACCAGCGCTGACGCACCGCCTCGTCGAGCAAGATGTCACGGACCCCGTCGACGAGCCGCGTATGACGCATCGATCCCTCGCTGCGCCGCGACCAGGCCATCTGTGCGAGCGAATCGATCAGACGATGCAGGTCGTCGCCCAGCCGCCGCGGGTCGGCGATCCGTCCGAAATGGGTGACGTAGACGGCCTCCGGCCTCAGCGCGAGCATGCGTTCGATCGAGTCGTGCAGCGCCGCGGGATCGAACTGGGACGGACTGGTCGTGGGAAACACGAATTGTTTTCCGTCCCTGTCCAGCGCGCGGTACGACAGCCCGAAGCTGTCGCCCGCGAAAATATGCCCGGTCTTGCTGTCGTGCAGCACGATGTGGTGGCGAGCATGTCCCGGCGCATCGAGAAACGCCAGTTCGCGCCCGGCGAGCGACACGACGCTTCCCTCGCAGGTCTCGACGACCCGCCCAGCAGGCACGGGCAGGACTTCGCCGTAGACGCGCCGCGTTGCCGCCTCGCCGTAGATCGAGACCGTCGCTGCCAGCAAACGGCCAGGATCCTCCATATGCCGCCTGCCGCGCGGATGCACCGTCAGCACCGCATTGGGGCATTGTGCGATCAGCTGGCCTGCGCCGCCGGCGTGGTCGAGGTGGACGTGGGTAAGGACCACATAGTCCACCGCTTCGGGCGGCACGCCGCGCACGGCGAGCGCCGCGAGCACCCGGGGCACCGCGTACGAGGTCCCGGTATCGATGACCGCCGCCCGGCCACTTTCGACCATGATGTGCACCGCGGTCTGGGTCGCGTGCCCGTCATAGAGCGCATCGATGGCGCTAATCCCGTCACCGTAATCGAATATGCCTTCCACTGCCGCTCCCTCTCTTGTGGCGCCGCGATTATGCCCCGAACGGTAGAATTCCCTGCATGGACATTGCCAATCTACGCCAGGAGTACATGCGTGCGGGCCTCTCCGAGGAGCAGGCCGACCCGGATCCGCTCAAGCAATTCGAGCAATGGCTGGGCGAGGCGATCGCGGCGCAGTTGCCGCTGCCGAACGCGATGACCCTCGCCACCGTGGGCGCGGCGGGCTCGCCCTCGGCGCGCATCGTGCTCCTGAAAGGGATCGAGGACGGGTCCTTTGTTTTCTACACCAACTACGAGAGCCGCAAGGGCCGCGAGCTTGCCGCGCACAGCGGCGCCTGCCTGGTCTTTCTGTGGTCGCAGCTGGAGCGCCAGGTCAGGGTGGAAGGGCGCGTCGAGCGGCTTGGCGCAGCGGCCGCGGACGAGTACTTCGCGAGCCGCCCGCTCGGCGCCCGGCTCTCCGCCTGGGCATCGCGCCAAAGCGAACCGGTACGCGACCGGCGCGCGCTGGAGGATGCCCTCGCATCGATGAGCGCGCGCTTCGGGGAGCGGCCGCCGCGCCCGCCGCACTGGGGAGGCTATCGCGTGCTCGCCTCGTCGATCGAGTTCTGGCAGGGTCGCGCCAATCGGCTGCACGACCGGCTGCTCTATCTGCGC
>JAOUFA010000043.1 GCA_029858545.1 Betaproteobacteria bacterium | reverse complement strand
CTGGTAAATGAGCGCCGAAAGATCGCCCATTCAACTTGGCGGCGTCGCCGAGGCAGCGGCCGAAAGGAGCTTGCACCACCGCCCTCCTGCCCACCCGCTTGACGCTGCCGCCCCACCCCTCTACGTTACGCCCACAACACTACATTCGAGAGTCAACCGTGACCACCTCCACCGACCCCACCCAATACAACACCCTCATCGAAGTCATGCGCAACCGCATGACGGTGCGCGCCTTCGACCCGTCCCACGTGATCCCCACGAGCACTACGAGATGATTCTCGAGGCGGCGCGCCACAGTCCGTAGGGCGCGAACGCGCAGCCCCGGCATTTCATCGTCGTCACGGATGCGGAGATCAAGACGAAGGTCATGGAGTATTTCCGCGCGGAGCAGGTCGCCCGCGCGAAGTTGAAGATGAAGTTCCCGACGCCCGCTTAGCGCGGGCTCGCGACGGCGCCGGGGACGATCGTGGCGGCGAGCGATTTCCGCCGGGTGAGGGCGTTCCCGGTGCTGAACGACGGCTCGGAGCTCGACCGGATGTATCGCGAGAACGCGGAGCGCATTCTCTTGCAGAGTGTGGCGGCGGCGACGATGTCGGCGCATCGGGCCGCCGCGGCGCTCGGCTACAACCTGTGGTGGGTGACGGCGATCGGCCAGGAGCGCGCGCAGCTCGCGATGAAGCCGCTGCTCGGCATACCCGAGGAGTTCTCGGTAATCGAACATCCTGTGTTTCGGCAAGGCGGCGAAGCAGCCATACAAGCGCTGGAAGAAAAGCCTTGCCGAGATCACGAGCTGGAACCGCGTCGACCGCGCGCAGTTCAAGACCGAGGCGCAGATCGACGAGCGGGTGGCGAGCACCCGGCACAAGGTGATGTACCGGGACGCGGGGGTCGTGGACGAGCCGGGACAATTCAGCAACAATTGGTTCGAAGATCCCTGGGCAGGTCAGGTTGAAAAATCCCCGTGGGATTTCGATTCGAGCAAATTGGATGGATTTGCATTGGGCCGGGCGGTGGGTGAGAAGCAAGTCCAAGTCCGGTTGTTGTTCCAAAATCCCTGTGTCAAGAATCCAGAGGAGTTTTCCCCTCAAGAAGTCACGCTGACCCTTACCGCGTCTCCGCAAGTTCTGGAAGCGGTGAAAAGTGCCGGCAAATGATGGCAAGCAACGGGGCCGTTGATCCATTGCGAAACGCGGATCAGCGGGGAATCGCCGCCGCCGTCGCTCGATCACTTCCGGGCGGCGCGCGCGATCTCGTCGCAGGCGGGGGCGTACCGGAGGTCGCAGGCCTTGCGGATATCCTCCGCACCCTCGCGGCCCCTGGTCAGGCGCCGTTTCGCGACGCCGCGCGCGTAGTGGGCGCTCGCGAGTCCGGGGCTGCGGCGCAGTTCGCTTTCGGCGTCGGCGTGCGCGCGCGGGTAGTCGCCCATGAAGAAATACGCCCAGGCGCGGCTCACGTAACCGTAGGGCAGATTCGGATCCCGGCGTAGCGCGTGATTCATGTCGGCGAGCGCCTTGTCGTACGCCTTGAGGTCGCGGTAGGCGCGCCCGCGGTGCAGGTAGGCGGCGGCGTAATCCGGGTCGAGCCGGATCGCCTCGTCGAACGCGCCGATCGCGGCCTTCGGGTCGCTGAAGGCGGTGCGCTTCCACAGCGCATCGCCCTTGCGGTACGCCTCCTGGGCGGCGAGCTTGCGGCTGTTCGCCTGCACGTCCCGGCGCAGCGCCTGCTTTTCCGCGGGGTTGTCCGTCTGCAGCATCGCGATGCGGCGCTCGAGTTCGGCGAGCCGCGCGTACAGCTCGCGCTCGCGCGCGGTCTCGGCCTTCTTCTCGGCCACGCGCTCGCGGTCGGCGAGGAACGCGCGGATGCGCTCGTCCAGCTGCGCCGTGTCGACCCTCACTTCGGCCACGATGCGGATGCCGACGGCCTGGCCTTCGACGAAAGGCTGCTCGAGCACGACGCGGGTGCTGGTGATCCCCGCCGACAGCGTCTTCACGTCGTCGCGCACGAGCTTCATGTTCTTCACTTCGGTGGTCGATTCGAGCCAGCTGCCGGCCTCCTCGAGCGCGTCGCGGCGCGCCTTGGCGAGGGCCGCCGCGCGCGCGTCGTCCTGGGTCTGCGCGCTGCCCACGATCTGCCGCGCTTCCTTGCGGAACGTCTTTTCCGCGGCGAGCGCGCAGGGCGCCGCGAACGCCAGAGAGATCAGGATTACAGGCACTTTGCGCATCGCACCCTCCTCATCGCGCCGCCGCGATGGCGCGGCCACGCCAATCTAGCCTTCCGCAGCGTCCCCGGCAAGAGCGCCGCGTTACCCCGCCGCGCGCCGCAGATAGAATTGCTTGCCCAGCATCGAGAGCACCACCTCGTCCTTCTGGTTGAGAAGTTCCCAGCGGAAACTCACGATGCCGCGATCCGGCTTGCTGCGCGAGGCTGTGGACTCGAGCACGGTGGAACGAAACCGCAGGGTATCGCCGGGGCGCACCGGTTTCAGGAAGCGCACTTCGTCCAGGCCCGGCGAGCCGACGCACGAGGATTCGTTGAGATAGGCGTCGCACATCAGGCGCATCGCGACGCCGCAGGACTGCCAGCCCGAGGCGATCAGTCCGCCGAAGGGGGTTTCCTTCGCCGCGTGCGGATCGATGTGGTAGCGCTGCGGGTCCCAGTCGCGCGCGAAGCGGATGATCTCCTCTTCATCGAGGCTGCGCGCGCCGTACTCGATCACCTGACCCGGCTGAAAGTCTTCCCAGCAATAGCGAAACGACATCTGACGTGCTCCTTGTGTGGACTTCAGTTCCTCTTCCAGGCAGTCGCGACACAGGCAACTGCGTCCCGCCACCGGCGCGAGCGGCGGCAGGTCGGCGCACCAGCAGCGCGCCTGCCCGGCTTCGGCGCCGCAGACAAACGGCGCGCCGCAACGTGCGCAGCGGCTGGCGACGACCGACGACCCCGGCGTGCCGGACATCCTAACCTCAATGTGGAAAAGTGATCTTGCTCAAACTCTAGCAGAAGGCGCGGGTCCGGCATGCTGCCGGGGGGGGGACTTGAAACCGCGCGGCGCCTCCCCAACTGTCGAGTTACAGAGGGCGAGGCGCGGTGCCCGCCCCGGATTCCATTCAACTTGCGCGAACCCGCGAAGGAGAAACACATGAGCAACATTACCCGTTTTGAACCGCTGAACGACCTGGTGGACGATCTATTCAAGGGATTCTTTGTGCGCCCGATGGTCTATGAGGGCGAGCCGCGCACGGCGCTGCGCATGAAGGTCGATGTGGTCGAGAAGAACGGCGCCTATGCGGTGAGCGCCGAAGTGCCCGGGGTGAAGAAGGAAGACCTGCAGGTCTCGATCGACGGCGCGCAGGTGACGCTCGCCGCCGAGGTGAAGCGCGAACGCGAGGTCAAGGCCGACGAGCGCGTGCTGCACACCGAGCGCAGCTACGGCAAGCTCTCGCGCAGCTTCACGCTGCCGCAGGAAATCGACGAAGCGAAGGTCGAGGCGAAGTACCGCGACGGAGTGCTCGAACTGACGCTGCCGAAGAAGGCCGCCGCGGTGCGCAAGACGATCACGATCCAGTAATCGCGCGCAAGGTCGCCGGGCTGCGAAAAGGGCCGGAGTCTGCGGCCCTTTTCTTTTAGAATTCGCCCCATGCCCAGCAACCTCGCCGCCGCCGACCAGGCACGCATCCTCGCCGAGGCGCTGCCTTACATCCGCCGCTTTCACGGCAGGACCGTGGTCGTCAAGTTCGGCGGCAACGCGATGACCGACGTCGATCTGCAGGCGAGTTTCGCGCGCGACGTGGTGCTGTTGAAACTGGTCGGCATCAATCCGGTGGTGGTGCACGGCGGCGGCCCGCAGATCGAGAGCCTGTTGAAGCAGCTCGGCATCAAGAGCGAATTCGTGCAGGGCATGCGCGTCACCGACGCGGCGACCATGGACGTGGTCGAGATGGTGCTCGGCGGCGCGGTCAACAAGGACATCGTCACGCTGATCAATCAGGCGGGCGGCCGCGCGGTGGGCCTGACCGGCCAGGACGGGGCGCTGATCCGCGCGCGCAAGCTGCTGATGCCGGCGAAGGACAAGCCCCAGGAACTCATCGACCTCGGTCAGGTGGGCGAAATCGAGTCGATCGACCCCGGCGTGATCGCCGCGCTCGAGGGCGGCGGATTCATTCCGGTCGTCGCGCCGATCGGCGTCGGCGCCCGGGGGGAGTCGTACAACATCAACGCGGATCTGGTGGCGGGCAAGCTCGCCGAGATCCTGCGCGCGGAGAAGCTGGTGCTGCTCACCAACACGCCCGGTGTGCTCGACGCGCAGGGGCGGCTGCTCACCGGCATCACGCCGCGCCAGGTCGACGAAATGGTCGCGCAAGGCACGCTCTCGGGCGGCATGCTTCCGAAGATCGCCTCGGCGCTCGACGCCGCGCGTGCCGGCGTGAAGAGCGTGCATATCATCGACGGGCGCGTGCCGCACGCGCTGCTGCTCGAACTCCTCACCGACCAGGGCGTCGGCACCCTGATCCGTTCGGCCTGATGCGCATCGTCAGGCTCCCGCCGCGCAGGCGGGTGTGGATCTTCGACCTGGACAACACGCTGCACGATGCGAGTGCGCGCATCTTTCCGGCGATGCACGTACAGATCAACGACTACATCAGGCGGCATCTCGGGCTCGACGAGGCCGGCGCGAATGCGCTGCGACATGTCTTCTGGCAGCGCTACGGCACGACGATGAAGGGTCTGATGCGCCGTTACGGCACCGACCCGCGCCACTTCCTGCACGAGACGCACCGCTTTCCCGGTATCGCGGAGATGGTGGTCAGCGAAAACGCGCTCAAGCATGCGCTCTCGCGCCTGGACGGACAGAAGATCGTCTTCACCAACGCGCCGCGCCGCTATGCCGAAGAGGTGCTCGCGGCGCTGGGTCTCGCGCGCTGGTTCGACGCGGTCTACACCATCGAGGATGCGCGCTACCGCGGCAAACCCGAGCCGCACGGCTTTCACCGGCTGCTGCGCCTCCACGACCTGGACGCGCACCGCTGCGCGATGATCGACGACTCGCTCGACAATCTGCGCGCCGCGAAGCGCCTGGGAATGTCCACCGTCTGGGTCAGCCGCGAGCGGCGTGCCACGCCGCATGTCGATCTTCGGGTGGCTTCGGTGGTCGATCTGCCGCGCTACGTATTTCGGCATGCCTGAAAAGCGGGGTTTTGCGGCGGACTGCTAGAATCCCGCGCATTCCCACCACTTCAGCGATCCATGCCACGCGCCAAAGGCGAACGCCGTCTCGAAATCCTGCAGGCCCTCGCGCACATGCTCGAGGCGCCGAAGTGGACGGGCATCACCACCGCCGCGCTCGCGAAGCAGCTGGAGGTCTCCGAAGCGGCGCTCTACCGCCATTTCGCCTCGAAGGCGCAGATGTACGAAGGATTGATCGAGTTCATCGAGCAATCGATCTTCGGACTGGCCAACCGCATCGCCGAGACCGAGACCGACGGACGCCGGCAGGCCGAGCACCTGCTGGAAATGTTGCTGGCATTCGCCGAAAAGAATCCCGGCATGGTGCGGGTTCTGACCGGTGAAGCGCTGGTGGGCGAGCATGAGCGGCTGCAAGTGCGCATGAACCAGTTCTACGACCGCTTTGAGGCGACGCTCAAGCAGGCGCTGCGCCTCGCCACGCGCGGCGAGGCGGGGCCGGAGCACGACGCCGCGGCGAGGGCGGGCGCGCTGTTGCGCTACGCGATCGGCTGCCTGCACCTGTACGCGAAGAGCGGTTTCGCGCGCAAGCCTACCGAGGGATTCGCGGCGCAGCGGCCGCAGCTCGGGTTTTGAGCCAGCGCCGGCAGGCCCCGCGGGGAGCGCTCAGGCGGCGACGCGGCCGCAGACCGCGCAATCCGGATCCTTCCTGACGCGCACGGTGCGAAATTCGCCGCGCGCCGCATCGCACAGCAGCAAACGTCCGCCGAGCGGCTCGCCCGCGCCCGAGAGGAGCTTGAGCGCCTCGGCCGCCTGCAGCGCGCCGATGATCCCGGTGAGCGGGGCGAGGACTCCCATTTCCGCGCACTTCACTTCCTCGGCGCGGCCGTCCTCCGCGAACAGGCAGGCATAGCAGGCGGCGTCGCGCTGGCGCAGATCGAACACCGAGACCTGGCCGTCAAAGCGCATCGCCGCACCGGAGACGAGCGGCCTCGCATGTTTCACGCAGGCGCGGTTGATCGCATGGCGGGTGGCGAAGTTGTCGCTGCAATCGAGCACGACATCGGCCGCGGCGACCTGCCGGTCGAGGAGTTCGCCTTCCATGCGCAGCGCGAGCGGGATGACTTCGACATGCGGGTTCACCGCGACGAGCGCCTGTTGCGCGGCCTGCACCTTCGTCGCGCCGACAGAATCCGAGCGATAGAGAATCTGTCTCTGCAAATTGGTGAGATCGACGCGATCGGCGTCGGCGATCGTGAGTTGGCCGACGCCGCTCGTGCACAGATACAGCGCCGCGGGGCAGCCCAGGCCGCCCATGCCGACGATGAGTACGCCGGCGGCGCGCAGACGATCCTGGCCCTCGATGCCGATTTCCGGCAACAGGATGTGCCGGCTGTAGCGAAGGAGCTGTTCGTTGTCCATGCCGCAGTGTTCGTGCCCGGTGCTTCGCAGCGCGGGCGTCGCTCGCCAACCGCTACGGGTTCTTCGCGGTCTTCTTGTCGGCGGCGGGTTTCGGGGGCAACGCGCCGGTCTTGAGGAAGGCGATCGCCTGCACGAGTTGCACGTCTTCCTTCGACCCGAATACGATCGGTTTCACGGGTTCGTGGGCGGGCGCGGCGGCCGGCTTCGCCGCCGGTTTCTTCGTCTCGCCGTTGCTTCGCTGGTTCTCCAGATGACGCTGCAGGTCGGCTTCGCGCAGGCGGTCCGCGGCGCCACCGGGTTCGTCGATCAGGATGTCGGGGGTGATGCCCGTCGCCTGGATCGAACGCCCGCTCGGTGTGTAGTAGCGGGCGGTGGTGAGCTTGATCGCCGTGTTGTTGCCGAGCGGCATGATGGTTTGCACCGATCCCTTGCCGAAGGTCTGGCTGCCCATTACGGCGGCGCGCTTGTGATCCTGCAGCGCGCCGGCGACGATTTCGGAGGCCGACGCGGAACCGCCGTTCACCAGCACCACCATCGGCACGGTCTTCACCGCGGCGGGCAGATCGCGCAGCGCGTCCGCACCGCGCGCATAGTCCTGGGGCGTGGCGTAGAACTTCTTGCGCGCGTCGTCGGTGCGCCCGTCGGTCGAGACCACCATCGCCTTCACCGGCAGGAAGGCCGCCGACACCGCCACCGCGCCGTAGAGCAACCCGCCCGGATCGTTGCGCAGGTCGAGCACCAGGCCCTTCACCGGCCCCTGGGCGAAGATCTTGCCCAGGTGCTTGACCATGGTGTCGGTGGTCGCTTCCTGGAATTGCGAGATGCGCAGCCAGGCGTAGCCCGGCTCGATGACCTTCGATTTGACGCTTTGCACCTTGATCACCGCGCGCGTGAGCGTTACGACGATCGGCGCGGTCTCGCCCTTGCGCGCGATGGTGAGCGTAATCTGCGTATTCGGTTTGCCGCGCATGCGCTTGACCGCGTCGTTGAGCGTCATCCCCTTGACCGGCGTCTCGTCGAGTTTGACGATCAGGTCGCCCGGCTTGATCCCGGCGCGAAACGCCGGCGTGTCCTCGATCGGGGAGACGACCTTGACGAAGCCGTCCTCCATGCCGACTTCGATGCCCAGTCCGCCGAACTGGCCCTGGGTGCCGACCTGCAATTCCTTGAACGCGTCGGCGTCGAGATACGCGGAGTGTGGATCGAGGCCGGTCAGCATGCCGTTGATGGCCTCGGTGATGAGCCGTTTGTCCTCCACCGGCTCGACGTAGTTCTGCTTGATCGCGCCGAATACCTCGGTGAAGGAGCGCAATTCCTCGACCGGCAGCGGCGCGCGCTCGGCGCGCTCGGCGCGCTCGGCGACCGCCTGGAAATTGAGACTCACGAGAATTCCCGCCAGGGCCCCGACGAGAATCAGACCGACACTGCGAAGCTTGCTTGCCATGACCATTCCTTAGGGGCGTCTACCCGCAAAAACACCAACGACACGAGAGCAGTCCTCTCGCGTTCTTCCGCATCACTGCATCATGGCTGCGCCCGCCGAATCGAAGGGAAGATTGGAACGGGATTCAACGCCCCGAACCGATCCAGCGCGAGGGGTCGAATGCCTTACCGAGATGCCGCAATTCAAAGTATAAACCCGATTGTTCCCCGCCACCGCTAGCACCGACCGTGGCGATAGGATCGCCCCCAGCGACCGGCTCGCCGACCAGTTTTAGCAGGGATTCGTTATTCGCGTAGATCGACATGTAGGTTTCGCCGTGATCGACGATCAGAATATTTCCGAATCCGCGCATCCAGTCGGCGAATACCACCTGCCCGGCGGCCACCGCGCGCACCGGTTCGCCTTCCGCGGCACGGATGAATATCCCCTTTGCGCTCACTCCCCGGGTCCGCGTTGGAGCGCCAAAGCGGTCGGTAAGTTCCCCGCGCACCGGCCATTGCAGCGCGCCGCGCAGATTCGCAAACCGGAACTTCGCCACCGCGGCGAGTCTGCCGCGGCCGGCCGACCCGTCCGACGGCGATTCGCCGAGCACCTGGCCGATGCCCTGCACCAGGCGCGCGAGCCGGGCCTCGTCCGCGCGCAGGTTGCCGATCTCGCTGCGCGCGCGGCGTATCTCTGCGGCAAGCCGGTCGAGGACGTGCCGGCGTTCGCGCCGCTGCGCGATGAGTTTGTCACGATCGGCGCGCTGTGCCGCCTCGATCGAAGCGATCTGCGCCGCCCTGGCGCTCGCGCGCTCGCGCAGCTGCGCGAGATCCACCAGCGCGGCGCGGTACTCGGCGATTGCCCGCGCCCAGGCGCGCGACACGTAGCCCAGGTAATGCAGATTGCGCGCAAGCACGGAAGGGTCGCGGCCGGAGAGCAATACGCGCAGCGCATCGGACGCTCCGGCGCTGTGGCGCAGCGCAAGCGTGCGGCCGAGCGCGGCCTCGCGCTCCACGATCTGGCGTTCGAGTTCCCGGCGCCGTGCGGCGAGGCGCTTCGCATCCTCGCGCGCGGCGCGCGCCTCGCCGTCCAGGCGCACGAGGGTGCGACGCGACGCCGAAATCGCGCGTTCCGCTTCGCGCAGCGCGTCGCGTGCCTCGCGTCGTCCGGCCTCCTTTCGATCGAGGCGTTTGCCGAGCGTCTCGATCCGCGCGCGCAACTCGAGCAAATCGCGCTCGTCGGCACGCGTGTCGCCAAGCGCCGCCCCCGGTAACACCGCCCATGCGATGGCGGCGAACCACGCGCGAACCGAAACGAGCCTGCGCCGGGACTGCTTCAGGTCTTGACCTTGGCTTGCGCGGCCACCGCGGCGATTCGTCGGGCAATGTCCTCCTGGTCGCCAAGGTAATACTGCCGGACCGGCTTCAGGGCATGGTCCAGTTCGTAGACGAAGGGCGCGCCGGTCGGAATGTCCAGGCCGACGATGTCGGTATCCGAAGTGCCGTCGAGATACTTGCGCAGCGCACGCAGCGAATTGCCGTGCGCCGCGATCAGCACGCGCTGGCCCGATCTGATCGCCGGCGCGATGCGGTCGGTCCAGTACGGCAGCACCCGCGCCACGGTGTCCTTGAGGCACTCCGTGAGCGGCAACTCGTGCGGCGCGAGTCCGGCATAGCGGGCGTCGCGCCCCGGATGGCGCGGGTCCTCGGCGCTGAGGGCGGGCGGCGGCACGTCGTAGCTGCGCCGCCAGGTGAGCACCTGCTGCTCGCCGAACTTCGCGGCGGTCTCGGCCTTGTTCAGGCCCTGCAGCGCACCGTAGTGGCGTTCGTTGAGCCGCCAGTTCTTCTCCACCGGCAGCCAAAGCAGGTCCATCTCATCGATCGTCAGCCACAGCGTGCGAATCGCGCGCTTCAGCACCGAACTGAAGGCGATATCGAAACCGTAGCCCTCGGCCTTCAGCAGCCGTCCGGCGGCGCGCGCCTGCTCGACGCCGGCAGGCGACAGATCGACATCGGTCCAGCCGGTAAACCGGTTTTCCCGGTTCCAGTCGGATTCGCCATGCCGCAGCAGGACGAGTTTGTGATTTTTTGCGTGCATGATGATCGAAATATGCGAAAGCTTCGTGGGCGCGGCCGGGCGCGAAACACGAAACACGTGGCCAAGGCCGCCCGGCGAACGCGAACCGCCCTATATAATAGCAACCCTTGCGGGAGTTCGCGCCGGCCAAAATATGTAGCGATGAAGCGTGAAAGCTTCGATCTGATCGAAACACAGGAACACATCGAGCAGGCGGCGCGCGCGCTGAGGTCGATGGCGCATCCGCTGCGCCTGAAGATCCTGTGCGTGCTGGGAGACGGCGAGTTGAGCGTGCAGGATATTGTGGAAGCGGTCGGCAGCTCGCAGTCGAATATTTCTCAGCACCTCGCGATCCTGCGCGACAAGTTTGTGCTGCTTACGCGCAAGGACGCCAACCGGGTGTACTACCGGGTGAGCGACGAACGTACGTTGCGGCTGATCGGCCTGATTAACGAAGTGTTTTGCGGCGAGACGCGCAGCTAGCGCCCGTTCGCCGCCGGACATCGATTTCCCAACCACGCAAGCGGAGTATTTCATAGCATGGATTTCGCGCAATTCGTCAAGAACAATCTCCTGATGTTCGTCGTCGCGATCGCATCGGGCGGCATGCTGTTGTGGCCGTTCCTGCGGCGGGGTGCGGGAGGCCCGTGGGTCAACGCGGTCCAGGCGACGCAGCTCATCAATCGCGAGGACGCGATTGTCGTCGACGTGCGCGAGCCGGCGGAATTCGCGCAGGGACATATCCTCAGCGCGCGCAATCTGCCGATGTCGCAACTCGGCGCGCGCGTCGGCGAACTCGACAAGTACAAGTCCAGGGCGGTGGTGTTGTGCTGCGCGACCGGCAACCGCTCGTCACGCGCGATCGCGATGCTCAAGTCGCGCGGCTTCGAGAAAGCCTGTAATCTTTCGGGGGGCCTGTCGGGTTGGCAGCAGGCCGGGTTGCCGGTGGAGAAGTGACGTGGTTCCGGTCGTCATGTACTGCACCGCCACCTGTCCGTACTGCCAGCGCGCCGAGCGGCTGCTGCGCGAGCGGGGCGTGCGCGATATCGAAAAGATTCGCGTCGATCTGGATCCGGAACGGCGCGCCGAGATGATACGGAAATGCGGACGCCGGAGCGTGCCGCAAATCTGGATCGGCGGCCAGCACGTCGGCGGCTGCGACGATCTGGAAGCGATCGAACACGCGGGCCGGCTGGACGAGCTGCTCGCGGAGTGACCCGATGCGTGCGGCAGGTGGATGCCGCGCGGGTGTGATTGAATCCCCTGGAGAACCCCGCCAATGAGCGATACCGAGCCCAGTTTTCAAATCGAGAAGATCTATGTCAAGGATCTGTCGCTCGAAGTACCGGGCGCGCCCGAAGTCTTCATGCAGACCGAATCACCGCGCCTGGAAGTGCAACTCGGCAGCGCCGCCGCGAAGTTTGGCGAGGATTTCCACGAGGTCACGGTAACGGTCACGGTGACCGCCCGCGCGGCTGACAAGACGGTGTTTCTCGCCGAGGTGGTGCAGGCGGGCATCTTCGCGTTGCGCAGCATTCCGGCCGAGCAGATCGGTCCGCTGATCGGCGTGACCTGTCCCAACATTCTCTACCCGTACGCGCGCGAGGCGATTTCCGACCTCGTCACGCGCAGCGGATTTCCGCCGGTAGTGCTCGCGCCGGTGAATTTCGAGGCCATTTATGCGCAGCGCGCGGCGCAGACCGAGGGCGAACCGCGGATCGAGCTCGCGAGTTGATTGCCACCTAGCGGAAGGAGCTGACATGGCCGTTTACCGGACGATTGCCTGTTGGGTTTTCCTCTGTTGTGCTGTTCCCGCATCCTGGGCCGCGCCGGCGGTGGAGTTCCGCAGCGTGGGCGAGGATGCCGCCGTGCTGTACGACGCACCTTCGAAGGCGGCAAAACCCATCTTTATCGTCGCGCGTTACTATCCGCTGGAGGTCATCGTCAGCCTGGAGGCCTGGGTGAAGGTGCGCGACCATACCGGCGCGCTTTCCTGGATCGAGAGGCGCGCCCTGTCGGCTCGGCGCATGCTGGTGGTGACCGCCCCGAGCGCCGAAGTGCGTCAGCGGCCCGAGGATCTGGCACCGATAGTATTCGGCGCGGCGCAGAACGTCGCACTGGAGCTCCAGGAAGTCGTCCCGGGCGGTTGGCTGCGCGTGCGTCACGCCGATGGCACGGGCGGCTACGTGCGCGCCGCGAAAGTCTGGGGCGACTGATCGCGCGCGCCGGGATTCGCGGACGGTGAACACATCCGCACGCATCGCGGTACTGGGTGCCGGCGCCTGGGGCACCGCGCTGGCGTGTGCACTGGCGCCGCGTCTGGAGACCCTGCTCTGGGCGCGCGATGCGCGGCAGGCCGAGGCGATGCGCGACACGCATCGCAACGCGCGCTATCTGCCCGAGGTGGATTTGCCGCGCGCGCTTGCGGTGACCGCCGACCTGCGCGGGGCCTTGAGCGGCGCCCGGTTGCTGATCGCCGCGACCCCGGTCGCCGGGCTGCGCGCACTGCTCGCGCAAATGCGCGCCGTGCCGGAACACGCCCCCGTCGTGTGGCTGTGCAAGGGCTTCGAACAAGGCAGCGGCCTGCTGCCGCACCAGATCGTCGCCGAAACGCTCGGTGCCCAGGCACGCTGTGGCGCGCTATCCGGCCCGTCGTTCGCGGTCGAGGTGGCGCGCGGCCTGCCCTGCGCGCTGACGCTGGCCGCGCGCGATGGCTCGTTCGCACGCGATACGGCGGCGCTCCTGCATGGCGGCCGCTTGCGCGTATATTTCAGCGATGACCTGGTGGGCGTCGAGATCGGCGGCGCGGTGAAGAACGTGATGGCGATCGCGGTCGGCATCTCGGACGGCCTGGGTCTCGGACAGAACGCGCGCGCGGCGCTCATCACGCGCGGACTCGCGGAAATGACGCGTCTCGGCGTCGCGCTGGGCGGCACGCGCGAAACGTTCATGGGCCTTGCCGGCGCGGGCGACCTGATTCTCACCACGACGGGCGATCTGTCGCGCAACCGCAGGGTCGGCCTGGAACTCGCGCGTGGCGCCAGGCTGGATGAAATCCTTGCCGCGCTCGGTCACGTCGCCGAGGGGGTGGGCTCGGCGCGCGAAGTCGCGCGACTCGCGGTCCGGCACGGCGTGGAAATGCCCGTCGCCGAAGCGGTGCTAGGGGTGATCGAGGGACGCATGTCCGCCCCGCTGGCGGTGGAGTCGTTGCTCGCGCGCGATCCCAAACGCGAGACCCGGGACGCGTCCGAATGACGGGCGTGGATCGGATGGACGAGTTCGCGAAGCATCCGGTCTTCGATGCATCGCTGCTCGATGAACTTGCCGCGCTGGGGCAACCGGGCGAACCCGATATCCGCGTCCGGCTCTTCAAGCTTTATCGTGAATCGCTGGGCAAGAGCCTGACCGCACTCGAGGACGCGGTCCGGCGTGGCGACACGCAGGCGGCGGGTCGCGTCGCGCATGGCATGAAGAGCGCCACGCAGAACGTCGGCGGCACGCGCCTGTCGAAGCGGTTCGCGTTCGTCGAAGAGGTCGCGCGCTCCGATCGTCTGGCGGAGGCGATCGAGCAGCTCGCCATGATTCGGGAAGACGCCCGGCAACTCCTCGCCGTGCTCGACCGGCAGGTCGCGCAGCTGGCGGGGTCGTCTCGCGGCGCGAAAGACGGTTGACCGCTACGCCGCGCCGGGGAAACCGAGCTGGCGCCAGGCCTCGAATACCGTCACCGCCACCGCGTTGGACAGATTGAGACTGCGATTGCCGGCGCGCATCGGCAATCGCAGCCGTTGCGCGCCGGGCAGTTCGTCGAGCAGCTCGCGCGGCAGTCCGGCGGTTTCCGATCCGAAGAGGAACACGTCGTCCGCCGCGAAGCGCGCCTGCGCATAGCTGCGCTGCGCGCTCGTGCTCAGCGCGAACATGCGCCGTTCGCCGAGCGCGGCACGGCAAGCAGGCCAGTCACGGTGCGTGCGCACGGTGGCGAGCTCGTGATAATCGAGCCCGGCGCGCTTCAGCTGGCGGTCGTCCATCGAAAAGCCGAGCGGCTCGACGAGGTGTAGGCGCGCTCCGGTGTTCGCCGCGAGACGGATCACGTTGCCCGTATTGGGCGGAATCTCGGGTCTGTAGAGCACGATGTCGAACATGCGGCTCAGCCCGTGGGGTCCCCGCCGGGCGGAAACGCGCGCGCGAGGACGCCATTGATCACCTGCGCGGCGCCGGCGCGTTTCAGCGTCCGTGAGAGTTCGGCGAGCGTCGCACCGGTGGTCATGACATCGTCGATCACCGCGACGGTCGCGCCGCCGAGCGGCCGCGTGCAGCGAAAGGCGCCCCGCACATTGCGTGCCCGTGCGGCCCAGGGGAGGTCGGTTTGCGCGCGCGTATCGAGAACGCGCTCGCACAGTCGCGCATCGATGGGTGCGCGCAGCGCGCGCGCGACCGGGCGTGAAATTTCCATTGCCTGATTGTAGCCGCGCTGCGCGAGGCGCGGCGGCGCGAGCGGTACCGGCAGCACGGCGTCGATGCGCCCGAAACGCTCGGCGAGCAGTTCGCCGAGCAGTTCGCCGAGCGGCGCGGCGAGCGCCAGTTCGCCACGGAACTTGAGCGAGGTGACGAGCACATCGGCGGGAAAGCGGTAGACGAGCGCTGCGCAAGTCGCGTCGTAGGCGGGCGGATCGGCG
>JAOUFA010000407.1 GCA_029858545.1 Betaproteobacteria bacterium | reverse complement strand
TCGCACTGCTGCTGTATTTGCCCTTCGACGGGCTGGTGTCGCTATACCTGATCTCGGCGCTGTTCGGTCTGTTCCAGGGTGGCATCGTTCCCTCGTACGCGATCATCGTGCGGGAGTATTTTGCTCCGGGGGAGGCCGGTGCGCGGGTCGGCACGATCATCACCGCCACGCTGTTCGGCATGGCATTCGGCGGCTGGATGTCGGGGGCAATTTTCGACCTGACCGGCTCGTACAAGGTCGCGTTCCTGAACGGCATGCTTTGGAACCTGCTGAACCTGTCGATCGCCGGATGGCTGCTGTGGCGCTCGGGCTTGAAGCGCGCGCCGGCTTAGGCGGCGGCTTCGCGCCGGGCTCGAGTCGACCGGGCAGCGCGCAGTTCCTTGCGCCGGCGCGGCGCGCCCTTGTCTCGCACACCCATCGAAGGCTACTCTCGCTTCATTCCCGATGCCGCGCCGACCGCCCATCCACAGCTTTGCGCCGATCGTCTCGCGCAACGCGAGCCTGCTGATTCTGGGGAGCATGCCCGGCAAGGCGTCGCTCGCGGCGGGCCAGTATTACGCCCATCCGCGCAACGCCTTCTGGCCGATCATGGGAGCGCTGTTCGGCGCGGGTCCGGAGTTGTCCTATGCGCGGCGGGTTCGCGTACTCCAGCTGGCCGGCATCGCGGTATGGGACGTGCTTGCCTCGTGTACGCGTGAAGGCAGCCTGGATTCGGATATCGACGAAAACTCCATCGTTGCGCACGATCTGGCGTCGTTCCTGCGCGAGTATCCGCGCATCACGCGGGTCTTTTTCAACGGCGCGAAGGCCGAGGCGGCATTTCGACGGCATGTGCTGCGCGGTCTCGCCCAGCCTGCACCGCGCCTCGAACGGCTGCCATCGACCAGCCCGGCGAATGCCTCGTGGAGCGCCGCGCGCAAATTGCGGGCCTGGCGCGTCATCGCCAGGAGATCGCCGGACGGCGCGCGCACCGCACGCTAGCGGGTGGACGTTTCACAAAAAAAAGAGCCGCCCGAGGGCGGCCCTTTTCCCGCGTCGCGGCGCCGACGATCAGTCGCCTGCCGCAGTCGTCTCCGCGGGGGCTTCCGCGCTCGCCAGGACCTCGCCGAGCGCGGGCTCGAGCGCCTGCTGCTGGCGCATCTTGTGGTACGCCATACCGGTTCCCGCCGGAATCAGTCGCCCGACGATCACGTTCTCCTTCAGGCCACGCAGTTCGTCTCGCTTGCCCATGATCGCCGCCTCGGTCAGCACCCGCGTGGTCTCCTGGAACGAAGCCGCGGAAATGAACGAATCGGTCGATAGCGACGCTTTCGTGATGCCCAGCAGCATGTGCTTGTACGTCGCGGGCTTCTTGCCCTGCGCCTGCGCCTTCTCGTTCTCCTGCAGCAACTCGGCGCGTTCGACCTGCTCGCCCTGAATGAACGGCGTGTCGCCCGGTTCATCGACCTCGATGCGGCGCAGCATCTGCCGCACGATCACCTCGATGTGCTTGTCGTTGATCTTCACACCCTGCAGTCGATAGACGTCCTGCACCTCATCGATGATGTAGCGCGCAAGTTCCTCGACGCCAAGCAGGCGCAGCAGGTCATGCGGATCAACCGGCCCGTCGACGATCATCTCGCCCTTGTTGACGACCTGGCCATCGTGCACCAGCAAATGCTTTTCCTTCAGGATCAGGTACTCGTGCTCCATGTTGTCCATGTCGCGGATCACCAGACGCTGCTTGCCCTTGGTCTCCTTGCCGAAGCTTACCGTGCCGGTGACTTCGGCCAGCATGCCGGCGTCCTTCGGCGAGCGCGCCTCGAACAGTTCGGCGACGCGCGGCAGACCGCCCGTGATATCGCGGGTCTTGGATGTTTCCTGGGGTATGCGCGCGAGCACCTCGCCGACCGCCACCGGCTGTCCGTCGCGCACCGCGATCACCGCGCCGACCGGGAAGCTGATGTTGACCGCATGATCGGTTCCCGCGATAACCACTTCGCCGCCCTTCTCGTCGAGAAGTTTCACCGACGGACGCACACCCTTGGCCGCCGCGCTGCCGCGACGCTTGGGGTCGATCACCACCAGCGTCGAAAGGCCGGTCACATCGTCGATCTGCTTGGCGACCGTGACCCCCTCCTCGACGTGCTCGAACTTCACCGTACCGGCGTATTCGGTGACGATCGGACGATGATGGGGATCCCAGCCCGCGAAAGTCCGGCCTGCCTTGACCACATCGCCGTCGACAACCTGCAGCGTAGCGCCGTACGGCACCTTATGGCGCTCGCGCTCCCGGCCGTTGTCGTCGTTGATGATCACCTCGCCCGAGCGCGAAATGACCACTCTGTCGCCCTTTGGATTGGTGACGTAGCGCATGGTCGGCGTGAAGCGCACGGTTCCGGCCGATTTGGCCTCGACGTGGCTTTGCACCGCGGTCCGCGACGCGGCCCCGCCGATGTGGAAGGTGCGCATCGTGAGCTGCGTTCCCGGCTCGCCGATCGACTGCGCGGCGATCACGCCGATCGCCTCGCCGACGTTGACCAGATAACCGCGTCCGAGGTCGCGCCCGTAGCACTTGGCGCACACACCCCAGCGCGTATCGCAGGAGAGCGGGGTGCGCACCTTGACCTCGTCGATGCCGAGATTGTCGATGGCTTCGACCGCATCCTCGTCGATGAGGTAGCCCGACGGGAAGAGAAGTTCCTGGGTTTCCGGGTTCACCACCTCGGTCACCACGACGCGTCCGAGAATGCGCTCCTTCAGCGCCTCGACCACCTCGCCCCCCTCGACCAGCGCCTTCATCGACACGCCGTTTTGCGTACCGCAGTCGTCCTCGGTGACCACCAGATCCTGCGTGACGTCGACCAGGCGGCGGGTGAGGTAACCCGAGTTCGCGGTTTTCAGCGCCGTATCGGCGAGGCCTTTCCGCGCGCCGTGCGTCGAAATGAAGTACTGCAATACGTTCAACCCTTCGCGGAAGTTCGCGGTGATCGGCGTCTCGATGATCGAGCCGTCGGGCTTGGCCATCAGCCCGCGCATGCCCGCAAGCTGCCGGATCTGCGCCGCGGATCCGCGTGCCCCGGAGTCGGCCATCATGTAAATGGAATTGAACGCCTCCTGCTTCACCTTGTTGCCGTGGCGATCGATCGCTTCCTCGCTGCCGAGCTGCTCCATCATCACCTTGGCGACCTGCTCGCCGCAGCGCGACCAGATATCGACGACCTTGTTGTAACGCTCGCCCACGGTCACCAGTCCAGAGGTGTACTGCGACTCGATTTCCTTCACTTCCAGTTCCGCCGCGCCGATCAGTTCCTGCTTCTGCGGCGGGATACGCATGTCCTGCACTCCGAAGGAGATGCCGCCGCGGGTCGCGAACGTGAAGCCCGCGGTCATCAGCTTGTCGGCGAAGATCACCGACTCGCGCAATCCGCAGCGGCGGAAGGCGATGTTGATCAGGCGCGAGATTTCCTTCTTCTTCAGCGCCTTGTTCAGGTTGTCGAAGGTGA
>JAOUFA010000042.1 GCA_029858545.1 Betaproteobacteria bacterium | reverse complement strand
GAGTATCTCGACCCTGCCCTGCAGCAGCAGATACATCTTGTCGCGACTGATCGAATGCCGCCCGGCGCGCTGGTGTTCGACGAACAGGGTCGCGCCCTCGGCGACCGTTTCGGGGGTACCCGCGGCCTTGAAGAATTCCAGCGCCGCGCCCTTGTCGTAGCCGGTGTACTGCCTTGGTGCGTTGAGATTCATGTGTGCCTCTTGGCCGCTCGAGTCGTATCCGATGTGGCAAGTCTAGGAGCGCGGCGCGCGGTGCGACTGTGACATTGTTGCGTTTTGCATGAAAATCGTTCGCGTTGTGGCCCGGCGGCCCGCCCACGCGGCGCCGGCGCGTCGGCGGTCAACGACGAAATCCGCCCACGCGTTGCGCTCCGGAACCCCCCCTCCCGCCAGCCACCCATGCCGCGTCGCGCCTGTGTTCAGCTGCCCGGGGTCGCGCTGCACCTGACCCAGCGCGGCCGTACCGGCGCGGCGTGCTTTTCCGGCGCGCGCGACCGGATCGCGTATCTCGATCTGCTGCGCGACGAGGCGAAGCGCCTCGACTGCACGGTGCACGCCTACGTGCTGATGGGCAACCACGTGCATCTGCTGCTGACCCCCGCGCAAGCCGGCGCCGCGACGCTGCTGCTGCGCGCGCTCGGCGAGCGCCATGCGCGCGACGGCGACGAACGTCCCGCAGACGGCGCGGCCGCGCCGTGCCCGCGCTGGGAGGAGGAGTTCGACGCCTCGCCCGTGCACGCGGCGCGCCACCTGTTCGCCTGCATGCGCTATATCGAGCTCAATCCGGTGCGCGCGAAGCTCGCGCCGCGGCCGGCCGACTGGCGCTGGTCGAGCCATCGCGCCAACGCGTTCGGCGAGCACGACGCGCTCGTCGTGCCGCACCGTTTCTATTACGCGCTCGGCCGTTGCGCGACCGAGCGCCAGGCCGCGTACCGGGCGAAGTTCGGTTGATTCCTCCGCGCCGCGCCCCGCGGGCGGCGCGCATGGGACAATGCGCGCCCGCTCTCGCCGCACCGCGCGGTGCAAGGACTCCAGGCAATGCCGATCACCGATCCGATCTTCTACCTCCTCGCCGTGCCGGTGGTGCTGCTGACCGGAATTTCGAAGACCGGGATTCCGGGCCTGTTCGGCGGCATGGCGGTGCCGCTGCTCGCGCTCGCGATCTCGCCGACGCAGGCCGCCGCGGTGATGCTGCCGGTGCTGTGCGTGATCGACCTGTTCGGCCTGCGCGCGTTTCGCGGCGTCTACGACCGGCGCAATCTGCCGATCATGCTCTGCGGCCTCTTGATCGGCGTGCTCATCGGCGCGCTGATCTTCGGCCTGGTGCGCCAGGACCTGTTGCGTCTTGCGATCGGCAGCATCGCGATCGTGTTCGCGCTCAACAACATCCTCGGCTGGACGCGCAATCGCCCGCCTTCGCAGCCGTCGTGGCCGCGCGGCGTGTTCTGGTCGGCGCTCTCGGGATGCACCAGTTACCTCGCGCACGCGGGTGCCGCGCCGATGATGGCTTATCTGCTGCCGCAGCGCCTCGACCGGCGCGTGTACGTCGGCACCACGGTGTGGTTCTTCTTCGCCTCGAACTACGCGAAGATCCTGCCGTACGCGCTGCTCGGCCAGCTCGACACGACCAATCTCGCCACCGGGCTGGTGCTGCTGCCGCTCATTCCGCTCGGTGTGAAGCTCGGCGTGATGATCCAGGGCCGGCTCAACGACCAGGTGTTCTACCGCATCAGCTACTGGGCATTGCTCGGCATCGGCATCAAGCTGATCTACGACGGCATGGCGCACCTGTAGCCGCGGCGCGGCTCAGTCCTTCGCTGCGAGCCCTTTTTTCAGCAGTTCCTCGACCAGCTCGTTGATTCCGATCGCGCGCGTGCCGGCGAGTTCGCGCACGCGCAGGGCAAGGCCGGCATCGATTTTCACCGCGAAGGGCACCAGGCCGCGCTCGCGGTCGAGGCGGCGCTGCGCGCGGCGGCCCGCCGGCAGCGCCGATCCCTGCGCGAAGCGATCGGGCGGGGTGGATTGCTTCAGCTGCGTGACGATCTTCAGCGCCTTGAATTTTTCGAGGTCGGTCCTTTTCATGGATCTGCTTTCGGTTCGGACTACTTTTTTCCGGAGGTCATGAACCTCAGCCGGTCGGCGAGCGCGCGCAGCAGCGAAGCGCCGAAGGCTGGATTCGATTTGATGAGATCGAGGAAGGTCTTGCGGTTGATCGCGAGCAGCGCGCAGTCGCTGTCGGCGATCGCGCTCGCGACGCGCGGCGCCTGGTCGACCAGCGTCATCTCGCCGAACACCCCGCCCGGCCCGATCAGCTCGACGAGCGAACCCTGGATGTAGGCCGCGACGCGCCCCTCGATCACCACGTACATCTGCACGCCGCTGCCGCCCTCCTGGAGGATGGTGGAATCGCGCCGGTAGCGCACGGTGGGCTCGTTGCCCAGTTCGCGGGTGAGCGCGGCGAGGGTCTTGCGATCGAAGACCGCGCTTTCCTTGCCGGTCTCGTCGCCCGGCAGGGCCTGCGCGGCGCGCCGGCGGGCGATCGTGTCGCGCAGGCGGCGGATCATCACGCTCATCAGCATCAGCGCGAACTCGGGCTTCTTCTCCAGGCCGGCGAGGAACTGCCTGTCGTCGAGCCCGATCACCCGGCAGACGGTCTTCGCCATCGCCGAAGCGCTGCGCGCCGATTGGGTGAGTGGCGCCATCTCGCCGAAGATCTCGCCCGGTTTGATGATGCCGACCACCTGCTTTTCCTTCTCGGCGACGATGCCGACCTCGCCCTTGAGCAGCAGGTACATCTTGTCGCGCTGCAGCAGCAGGCGGTTCGCCTTCTGGTTCTCTCCGAAGATCATCTCGCCCTTGTCGATCTCCTCGGCTTCGCCGGCGGACTTGAAGAACTCCAGCGCCATGACGGGATCGTAGAGCTGCACGGGATCAGAGGCCGGTATGTTCATGGTTTGCGCTCCGCGCTGATATCGTGGTGGGGACTTCGATCGTCGAAGGGGCTTCGAATTGCCGATTATGCCGCAAGCCGCGCGCCGCCCGCGCAACGGACCGGCTCCGGCGGTCGTCGCGCGGCGTCGATCGTGGTGTAATGCATGCCATGCACGCCGCGAAGGAGCTTTTCTCGCACCGCAAATTCTGGGCCGCCCGCTTCGGCGCCGCACCGTTTCTGCCGATGTCGCGCGCCGAGATGGACGCGCTCGGCTGGGACTCGTGCGACATCGTCCTCGTCACGGGCGACGCCTATGTCGATCACCCCAGTTTCGGCATGGCGATTGTCGGCCGGCTGCTCGAGGCGCAGGGTTTTCGCGTCGGCATCCTCGCGCAGCCCGACTGGAGTTCGAGCGCCGATTTCAAGCGCCTCGGCGCACCGAACCTGTTCTTCGGCATCACCGCGGGCAACATGGATTCGATGGTCAACCGCTACACCTCCGACCGGCGCATCCGCTCGGACGACGCCTATACCCCGGGCGGTGCGGCGGGCGCGCGTCCGGACCGCTCGGTGATCGTTTACGCGCAGCGCGCGCGCGAGGCGTACAGCGCGGTGCCGATCGTCATCGGCGGCATCGAGGCGAGCCTGCGGCGCGTCGCGCATTTCGACTACTGGTCGGAAAAGGTGCGCCGCTCGGTCCTGCGCGATGCGCGCGCCGACCTGCTGGTGTTCGGCAACGCGGAGCGTGCGATCGTCGAGATCGCGCATCGCCTCGCCCGGCGCGAGCCGATCGGCTCGATCACCGATCTGCGCGGCACGGCGTTCGTGCGCCGCGCGCCGCCCGCAGGCTGGATCGAGATCGATTCGACCTCGATCGACGCGCCCGGGCCGCTTGCGCCGCATCCCGATCCCTACGCCACGGCGGCGGCCGGCGGCGCGGCGCCGGACCAGGCCGACTCCGCGCCGCAGGTGGTGCGCTTTGCGCGGCAGGTACCCAACGCGCGGCGCGACGCCAGCTTCATACGTCTGCCCTCGTACGAAGCGGTGCGCGACGACCCGGTGCTCTACGCGCATGCGTCGCGCATCGTGCACATCGAATCGAACCCGGGCAACGCGCGCGCGCTCGCGCAGCGTCACGGCGACGTCGAGGTGTGGCTCAACCCGCCGCCGATCCCGCTCACGACCAAGGAGATGGACGCGCTCTACGAACTGCCGTATCGGCGCGTGCCGCACCCCTGCTATGAGGCGGCGCATCCGGGCGCGGCGAAGATCCCCGCCTACGAGATGATCCGCTTCTCGATCGCGATCCAGCGCGGCTGCTTCGGCGGCTGCAGCTTCTGCTCGATCACCGAGCACGAGGGACGCATCATCCAGAGCCGCTCGGAGGATTCGGTGATCCGCGAGATCGAGACGATCCGCGACTCGGTGCCGGGTTTCACCGGCGTGATCTCGGACCTCGGCGGGCCGACCGCCAATATGTACCGCCTGGCGTGCAAGAGTCGCGCGATCGAATCGGCATGCCGCAAGCCTTCGTGCGTCTATCCGGGCATCTGCCCCAACCTCGACACCGATCACTCGGCGCTCATTCACCTGTACCGCCGCGCGCGCGAGCTGCCCGGGGTGAAGAAGATCCTGATCGGCTCGGGCGTGCGCTACGACCTCGCGGTGAAATCGCCCGATTACGTCAAGGAGCTCGCGCAGCACCACGTCGGCGGCTACCTGAAGATCGCCCCCGAGGCGATCTCGGAAGGCCCGCTGCGCCTGATGATGAAGCCGGGAATCGGCGCCTTCGAACGCTTCAAGTCGATGTTCGACCGCTTCTCGCGCGAAGCCGGCAAGGAGCAGTACCTGATTCCGTATTTCATCGCCGCGCATCCGGGCACCACCGACGAGGACATGCTCGAGCTCGCGTTGTGGCTGAAGAAGAACGGTTTTCGCGCCGATCAGGTGCAGGCCTTCCTGCCTGGACCGATGGCGAGTGCGACCGCGATGTACCACTCGGGACGGAACCCCTTGCGCGCGATCACGCGCGAGTCCGAGCGCATCCACGTGCCCAAGGGAATCCGCGTGCGGCGCCTGCACAAGGCCTTCCTGCGCTACCACGACGCGAACAACTGGCCGATCCTGCGCGAGGCGCTGAAGAAGATGGGACGCGCCGACCTGATCGGGCCGGGCCGGCAGCAGTTGATCCCCGCCTGGCAGCCGGCGGGCACTGGCGACGATCACGAGGGCCGGCGTCGCCCGGCAGCCGCGATGGCTCGTGCGAAGCCGTTTCGTACCCAGCACACCGGGTTGCCGGATGCGCCCAAAGCGAAGCGCGCGAGCGGGCAGGTACGCGGCGCGCCCCGCGCGACGAAGGCCGGCGGCGGGAAGGGCTGAACCGGTCGCGGCGCGCCCGCCGCGGGGGATCGTACGGCGCTGCTTTGACCCTACGAGGCACGAGGTTCCTCGCGACGGGCCGCCGTGCCGCGCTTGCCGCTGCTAGAATTCGCGGGGCGTTACGGCGATTGAATGCTCATGCCCGGTTCGCGCAATCAATGAATGAATGCGCGGCGCGCAACGCGAAGTCTGTTCAGTGCCGGTCCGCGTTCCACTTTCAGATTCGGAAAGATCCCATGCAGGATGTCGCACCTGGCAGCGCCGCGGCGCAGATCGCAAGCCTTCGTCGCGGCGTGGTGCTGATGGGGCTGCTGATGGCGGTGTTCGCGGTGGCGTTTTCGTGGCAGGCGTGGCGCGAGCAAAGATCCGACGAAGTCCGGAACTACCGGGCGCTCGTCGAGCTCGGGCGAAAGTCGCTGAGCGAATTCTTCCTGCACTATCAAATTTCGCTCGATCATCTGTCGCGCGAACTGTTCGATGAACGGGGCCGGCTGGCCGATTTGAAGACCGCCCACCGTCTGATGACGCGTTTTGTCTCCCTGCATCCCGATCTCCTGTCGGTGGTACTGGCGCGCGCCGATGGACAGGCGATACTGGAAACCAACACGCCGCCGGGGACGCAGCTGCCGTCGATTGGCCACACCGCGTCGTTCAAGCTCTCGGTCGAGGAATTTCGCGCAGGGCAGCGGATCAGCATCCCGCGGCCGGTATTCGGCGTGATCGTCAAACAGTGGGTGATTCCGCTGCGCTTCGCGATCCGCGATGCGCAGGGCCGCCTTGCCTACGTCCTGTCGGGGGTGATTCCGCTCGCCAAGGCGCAAAGCTTCTGGCAGGACACGCCGCTGCTCGAGGGCGCGGCGTTCGGACTGATGCGCGAGGATCGCTATCTGGTGAGCCGTTACCCGGTTCCGGCGAAGGCCGATCTCGCCGCGGTGTACGGCAAGCCGCGCGCCGGCCCGCTGGCGAGCGAAATGTTGCGCGACCCCAACCGGATGAGCGGCGTGGCCGAGGCCGTGGCGACCCTGACCGGCAGGGAGGAGATCCTGGTGTTTCATCGCCTGGGCGATTTTCCGCTGATCTTCTTCGCGATCTTCCCGAAATCGCTGCTGTGGAATGCGTGGTGGGGCAGCGTGGCGGCGTTCTACGCGCTGCTCGGCGTGCTGTTGCTGGGGGGGTTCTTCGTCTATCGGTGGATCGTACGAGAGCATCTCGCGGTCGAGCGCGTGCGCAGCGAGGCCGAGGCGAATGCGCGTCAGGCGAGGCGCGAAGCCGAGGCCGCGAACCGCGCGAAAAGCGAGTTCCTGTCGAGCATGAGCCACGAGTTGCGAACGCCGATGAACGCCATTCTCGGCTTCAGCGAACTGCTGCTGATGGGCAAGGCCACCGCCGCACGCACCCAGGATCACGTGCTCGAGATCCAGCGGGCCGGACAGCATCTGCTGCACCTGATCGACGACGTCCTCGACCTGTCGCGGATCGAAACCGGAGCGTTCAAGCTCTCGCTCGAGCCCGTCGAGCTGTGGTCGCTGATCCAGTCCGCCAAGAACCTGGTCGCGCCGCTGCTGAAGAAACACGGCGTCGAGCTGGTGATCGAACACCCGGACACCCATTGCGGGGTCCTCGCCGATCGCGTGCGGCTCAAGCAGGTGCTGCTCAATCTGATCACGAACGCGATCAAGTACAACCGGCCCGGCGGCCGGGTCGAGGTGCGTGGCATGCATCTCGATGACGACTGGCTGCGCATCAGCGTGATCGATACCGGCCCGGGAATACCGCCTGAACGGCTCGACGAATTGTTCATCGCGTTCAACCGTCTTGGCCACGAAAACTCCAATGTGGAAGGAACCGGCATCGGGCTGGTGATCGCCAAGCGCCTCATCGAACTGATGCACGGGCGGATCGGCGTCGAGAGCAGCTTCGGACACGGCAGCGTGTTCTGGATCGAACTCAAGCGCAAGGTGGTTCCGGCCGGCGCGGCGCCTGCCCGCGAAGAAGACGACCGCGCGCAGACTGACCCCGGCGCGGTCACGCACCGCGTGCTCTACATCGAGGACAATCCCGCGAACTCGCGGCTGGTCGAGGCCGGTCTGTCGATGCTGCCGAACCTGCGACTCGATGTCGCGAGCGACCCGAAGCTGGGACTGGAGCTTGCCGCGGCGTACCGCCCGAAGCTGATATTGCTCGACATCAATCTGCCGGGAATCGATGGCTACGAGGTCCTCGCCCGGCTGCGCGCCGATGCGGCGACGCGTCATATCCCGGTGGTGGCGATTACCGCCCATGCGATGCACGCCGATGTCGAAAAAGGTCGCGCCGCGGGTTTCACCGACTATCTGACCAAACCGATCAACATGACCGCGCTGATCGGTCTGGTGCAATCGATCATCAATGCGGAGCGTGCCAGGTGAATCGGCGCCGCGCCGCTCGCGTGACGGGGGCTGTCAAGCGTCCGGTCGGGAACGGTTGATCCGGCGCAAAACCGCGCTCCCCGCGCCGGTGCGGGCGCGACCCCTGCACGGCGTCCTCGGGCAGGCGTAGCATGGCGTGACGGTTTGTTCGCGCAACGGAGGTCCATCATGTCCATCGCCCCTTCCGTTCAGAAGTATCTCGACGCACAGGGCATCGCGTTCGAGGTTCTCACCCACGCGCACACTGCCTCGAGCCTGCGCAGCGCCGATCGGTCCGCGATCGATCCGGGCTGCCTCGCGAAAGCGGTGTTGTTCGGCGCCGATCTCGAGAGCCGCCGGTTGTTGATGGCGGTGGTGCCGGCGACACATCGTGTGGCGCTGGCCGAATTCGCCGGGCGCGCGAAATGCAGCGTGCACCTTGCCACCGAGGACGACGCGGCGCGCGCGTTTGGCGATTGCGAGCGCGGCGCGATCCCGCCGCTGGGTCCCGCCTACGGGGTCGAGACGATCTGGGACGACCGTCTGATGGCGCAACCCGATCTGTATTTCGAAGCCGGCGATCACGAGCACCTGGTGCATGTGACGGCGCAGGACTTTCTCAGGCTGCTGCCCGGCTGCACGCACGGTCAGATCAGTCATCCTCGCTAGGCAGGCTCCGGACGGGGACCCCGCGGCGCCCGCCGCGCGAGGTCGTCGCGCTCGGCGTCGGCGCAGGCTAAAATGCCCGGCCTTTGCGACCCGGGGACCGGCATGACCATTTCCATGTACCAGGCGAGCGCGCCGCGCTTTGCCAATATGCTGAAGAATCTTTCCGCCGTGCTCGACAAGGGCCAGGCGCACGCGGAAGCGAGAAAGTTCGATCCGCTGGTGCTCGTTTCGGCGCGCCTGTACCCGGACATGCTGCCGATGTCGCGCCAGGTGCAGATCGCCTGCGATACGGCGAAGGGCGCGGCGGCGCGCCTTGCCGGGGTCGAGGTGCCGCAATACGACGACAGCGAGAAGACCTTCGCCGAACTGATCGCGCGCATCGCCCGGACGATCGATTTCGTGCGCAGCTTCAAACCGGAGCAAATCGATGGCAGCGAGGAACGGGAGATCGTGCTCAAGCTCGGCGGCCGGGAGGTGAAATTCAACGGCATGCAGTATCTGCTCGGTTTCGCCCAGCCGAATTTCTATTTTCATGTAACCACCGCTTACGACATCCTGCGCCACAACGGGGTGGAGCTCGCCAAGCGCGACTACATCGGCAACCCGTGAGGCCTCTCGCGGTGGCGGGCGGTCGGCGATCGGGATCCGCGCAGCACGCCGGAAGCGCGTGTCGTGACGAGGAGGTCTGATGAAGGGTGCGACAGTGGGGCGGGCGGTACTGCTCGGGCTCGCGATGCTGGGTTGCGCGTCGGCGCATGCGTTGAAGATCGATCCGCTGGAGGAGGCGACGCCCGAGCAGGTGGGCATCTCGCCCAAGCGGCTCGCGGCGCTCGGCAACCTGTTCAACAAGGAAGTTCGCTCGGGATACATGCGCGGCGCGGTGCTGCTGATCGCGCGGCGCGGCAAGTTCGTGTATCAGCTCGCGGTCGGCATGCAGGACGCCACGGGCCGGCTTTACGAGGATACGCTGTTCAGGCTGTATTCGATGACCGTGCCGCTGGTGACGGTGGGCGCGCTCAAGCTCGTTGAGGACGGCAAGCTGCGTCTTGCCGACCCGGTCGGCAGGTATCTTCCGGAGTTCGGGTCGATGACCGTCAGCGTCGCGTGGCAGGCCGCGAATGGCGCGGTCAGCTATGAGACGCTACCCGCCGAACGGCCGATCACCGTGCTCGATCTCCTGCGCCAGACCTCAGGCATGGTGTACGGCGAGAGCACCGACAACCAGGTTGTGAAGGATTCGTACGAACAGGCGGGTCTGTACGTCAAGGACGTCGGCTACGCGCTCGGCGCGATGACCGCTGCCGAGCAGACGCTGCGCCTCGCCAACCTGCCGCTGGCCTACCCGCCCGGGAGCACCTGGAGCCCGGGGTTGTCGAGCGAAGTGCTCGGCCGCGTGATCGAGGCGGTGTCGAAGAAGCGTCTGGCGGAATTCATGGAAGACCGCGTTTTCGGGCCGCTGAAGATGAAGGACACGGCGTTCTGGGTGCAAAGGCGCAAGCAGGGGCGCATCGCCGAGCCGCTCGAGGTCGATTCGGCCACCGGGCGGCCGTACCAGACGTTCGACGTGACCAATGAAGAACCGACCATCGTCTCGGCGGGGATGGGCGGCATTTCGACCGCGGGCGATTACCTGCGCTTTTGCCAGATGCTCCTGGGTGGCGGTACGCTCGAAGAAGAAAAGGACACCACGCGCATCCTGCGTCGCGAGACCGTGCAGCTGATGGCCTCGGACCAACTCGGCGCCGGTATCCTGCAACCGGTGCCGCCCGGCGAATTGATGCTCGGCGTGCCGGGCTATACCTACGGCCTCGGCCTCGCGGTGCGCAAGGCCGACACCATCGCCGGCGTGCCGGGCTCGGCGGGCGAATTGATGTGGGTGGGCGAGGCGGGCAGCTTTTTCTGGGTCGATCCCAGGCGCCAGCTCGCAGTGGTGATGCTCACCCATGCGCCGCGCGCACGAGGCGTGGAACTGCGCAAGCTCGTCAAGCAGATCGTGCAGCAGTCGTTATCGGATTGAGACGCACACCGTTCCGATCGGGACTTTGCTTCCCGCCCTCAGGCGGACTACCATTGCAGCGCGGGAATCCGACAACCACGCGAGGGGGAAAATAATGACAGGAATCGAGTCCATCGCCTTCCTGGTCGCGCGAATCTGCACCAGTGGCATCTGGTTCGGCGCGGGGCTCTACAAGGCGACGCATTTCGAAAAGACCGCCGAGGAAATGGGCGGGCATTTCGGCATCCCGTTTCCGCGGCTGGTCCTGCCGGTGGTGGTGGCGCTCGAACTCGGCGGATCGGCGATGTTGATCGCGAATTTTTACGTCTGGCTGGCGTGCCTGGCGTGGATCGTGTTTCTCTTTCCCGCGACCGTGCTGTATCACGGCAAGGTGATTACCCCGGAGGGCAAGATCGATTTTCTGCAATACGTGATGGTGTTCAAGAATATCTCGATCCTCGGCGGATTGATTATTCTGATTCTGCTCGATCCGACGCGTCCGGCCTGGTTGCTGCGCGCCTGACGGTCAGGCGTCGAGCAGGTCGGCAAGCCGGCCGCTCGCGATGCGCAGCCGCCGGCTCATCAGCCGGGCGATACGCAGCAGCAGCTTGTTCGCGAGCGCGGGGCGCTTGTCCATCAGGTCGGCGAAACGCCCGCTCGTCATCACCAGCAGCGTCGAGGGCTCGAGCGCCGTGCAACTGGCCGAACGTGGCTCGCCGTCGATGAGCGCCATCTCGCCGATCGATCGTCCCCGCGATTCGGTCGCCACTTCGGTGGACTGCCGGTCGCCCTCCTTGCTGATGCGGATGCGTCCGCGCACCAGCAGGCACAGCGTGTGCCCGGGATCGCCCTCGCGAAAGATCTCGCAACCCGCCGCGGCCTCGTAGGCCTCGAGATAGGGGGCGAGCAACTCGATTTCACGCCATGCCAGATCGGTCAGCAGTTCGATACCCTCGAGCATCGAGAGCAGTTCCGCGCGAAAGGCGGCCCCGGACCCGATCAGGTGCATGGAGGTACGCGTTGCGGTGAGGTCGGACATGGCGAGGGATCGGCGGGCGGCTCCGGCGGGTTGTCGAAATGGGCGCTTTTGTCTGTATATCGGCGCGTGACGAGGGGAATTGAGGGCCTCGCGTGGCATTGCCACCGCGCCGGCGCCTTGCTAGGGACTGCGCGGGGATTGTTTCAACAGCCCGAGCACCCGGTCGGGGGTGTCGCTGTTGATTCCGTCGGCTCCGAGGCGAATCAGCGTGCGGAGGTCGGCTTCGTCGTTGACGGTCCAGTACTGCACCGCGATGCCGCGCGCATGGGCGCCGGCGAGGAAACCGGCGCTCGCCATCGTCAGCGCGCCGAAGCGCGGCGGCACCTGGAGGGATTGATACGCCGGACTGGCGAGCGCGGCGAGGCCGAGCGCATTCAGCAAATAGAAATTGCGCGTTTCGGTGGCGCTGGCCGACGTCGCGACCTCGGGGCAGCTCGCGCGCAGGGCATCGATGTGTGCCTGCGAGAAACTGCTCGCCAGCACCTGCAGTGCTGCGTTGTGACGGCGCAGTGTCGCGCACAAGCTGCGCGCCATGGCGAGCGGCTCGCCGTCCTTGATCTCGATACCGAAGCGCCGGTCGGGAAAGGCCGCGAGCGCCTCATCGAGGGTCGGGACTTCGAGCCCCTTGCCGCGCCAGGGCGTGGTTGCCCCGCCGTCCGTTGAAAAACGGTAGCCGGCATCGAGCCGCTTGATTTGAGCGAGATTCAGTTCTGCGACCGCACCCGCGCCGTCGGTGCTGGCCTCGACGCGCGCGTCGTGCAGCAGCACGAGCACGCCGTCGCGCGTCATGCGCAGATCGGTGTCTATCACGTCGGCACCCAGTTCCACCGCGCGGCGGAAGGCGGCGAGGGTATTCGCTGGGCGCAGCCATGCGCCACCCTGGTGCGCGAACACGAGCGGCCGGTGCTCGCCCGCGCGCGGCGCGAACCAGGGGTGCGCCAGCGCAGGGCGCGCCGCGCCACGCAGCGCCAGATAGCCACCCGCAAGCATCGCCGCGGCGGCAAGCAGGGCGAAGGCGATACGCCGAGAAACGCGACCGGTGCTCATGGGCAGGCGATATTCTAGGAGCGTTTCGCCCGCGGCGAGTCCCGCGCGCGGTCTGCGCGCCGACCGGCCTGGTACCCGGCATGACGGTATTTGCCCCGGTTGCTATCCTCGCGGTTCACTCACTACGGAGACGGCGCATGGAAAGTCTGCTGGATCTCGAAAAGCCCTACCGCGACCTGCTCGGATTCATGCCGGCGCGCGTTCGCGAGCGTATCGGACTTGGGATGGAGATCGATGCCGCCGCCACCACGGCGATCGAGGCGCTACGCGCGCAGCTCGTCGCGCCGCAGGCGCTGGACCTGAAGACCTCGCAGTTGATCGCTTTCGGGATCCTGCTCGTCAATCTTTCGCAGGCGGCGGAGAACCACGCGCTGGCGGCATTGCGTGCCGGCGCGAGTGCCGAGGAATTGCACGCGGCCGCGGGAATCGCATTCCTGTTTCGCGGCCTTCCGGCGATCAATCTTGCCGGCGAGGTTCTGCGCGCCGCCCTGCTCAAGCATCAGGCCGGAGGATCGGGCGGGCGATGATCCGCGTGCCGCCGGGGTGGCGTGCGCAGCACTCCAGTCCTGCTCTGGGGAAGCAACAAAGTCACTGTTTTCAAAAAGTTTCCGCCGATTGCATCGCGGATCGGGCGGCGCCGGCCGCATCGCTCCGGGAAGGGGGGCGGCGCGTGCCAAGGATTCCTTTTATGGGCTAGACTGATAAAAATACGCCGCGCCCTTTCAGTTTCGGAACTTGCATTTGGTCGTCGTTCTTCAAAGCCGCGAAAGTCCACCGGGTCGTTGCGTCGATCGGTTTATCTTTGTGAACGAATTTCTGCGGGGAGGAGTAATCATGCGGTCGAAGTTCCGTTTTCTGGTGCTGGCGGCGGTGCTGGCGGCCTCGGGTTGCGCGACCTATAGCGAGGGCAATCGCGTCGCGCTGGAGCGCATGTCGGCGGGCGATAACAAAGGGGCGATCGCGGCGGTGGAAAAGAGCCTCAAGCCCGAGGGCGACGACCGCCTGCTCTATCACATGGAACTCGGCCTGCTGACCGGGCTCGACGGCGATTTTCAGGCGAGCAACCGGCATCTGGACCAGGCCGAGAGGATCGCTGAAAACCTCTTTACCACGAGCGTGAGCGGGGCGGCGCTCGCCGCGCTGACCAACCCGCGCAATGCCGCCTATGGCGGCGCGGATTTCGAGCGTGTGTTCATCCACTACTACAAGGCGGTCAACTACACGATGCTGGCTGCGGCGGATCCGGCAAAGAAGGTCGACAACCTGGAAAACGCCCGCGTCGAGGCGCGCAAGGTCGACAGCCTGCTCGGCGCGATCGCGAATGCCAAGGGCAACTACAAGGATCTCGAGGATAACAAGGCCAAGACCTTCACCAAGTTGAAGGACATCTTCTCGAAGGTGTTTCAGGGCAATGTCGTCGACAAGGACTGGGTCGTCTACCGCGAGGATGCGTTCGTGCGCTACCTCGCCGGGGTGGCCTTCGAGCAGAACCGCGAATGGGACGACGCGCGGATTTCCTACCAGAAGGCGGCCGAGTTGCTGGAAAAGGGCTACGCGAAGCAATATCACCTCGGTGGCGGTTTCACCGAGCAGGCGTGGTTCGATACGCTGCGCATGATGCGGGCAGCGGGTTACTCGTCGGGCGAGGTGAACGACATGGCGGCGAAAAAGCTCACCGCGGCAAAGCGCGGCGAGCTGGCGTCCTTCGGCAGGAACCCGGCGCAGATCGTGGTGATCAACGAGGTCGGCATGGTCCCGCGCCGCAACGAGATGAGTCTTCACCTGACCAAGAATGACCGCACGCACCAGTGGATCCTGCGGCCGGTCATCACCGGGACACGCGAAGAGGAAATCGCGAAATGGAACTGGTTCTATGCGATGTACGCGGACAAGGGGCTGCTCGGTTTTCTCGGCAAGGTGCAGGATTTCAGCCAGGGACGTTTCGCGGCGTTCAACGAAAAAACGGTCGGTCTGGGACCGCTGTGGAGGACGGCCGAGAGCCTCAAGCTCATCCGGGCGATCGGCGACCTGGGCATACGGGTGACGATCCCCTATTACGATGCGCGCGACGTCAAGGCTGGTTATGGCGCCTCCGAGGTGTCGGTCGATGGCGGCGCCGCGCTGCCGATGGTCAACGCGGAGTCGGTGGCCCAGCTGGCCCTGCAGGAACTGCTGCTCACGGCCGGCGACGAATTGAATAACGCGATGGGCCGGGAACTGCTGAAGAACCTGTTGACGGAGCAGACCGCGCAGACGATCGGCGGAAGCAATGCCGGTCTGCTGAGCCTGGTGGGCAAGATTGGCACCGCAGCCACCAGCGCGGCGGAAACGCGCGGCTGGATAACGCTGCCCCACATGATCCGCATTCGGCGCATTGCCGTGGCGCCCGGTGAGCACCGCGTGCGGGTCAGTACCGGCGGCATTGGCACTGCCGTC
>JAOUFA010000406.1 GCA_029858545.1 Betaproteobacteria bacterium | reverse complement strand
ACCCGAAGCCGAGCAGCAGGCGCGTCATGAACACGTCGCCCGCCATCTCGCCGCATACCGCGACCGGCTTGCCGCTGCGGGTCGCGGTGCGGATGGTATGCGCGACCAGATGCAGCACCGCCGGATGAAGTGGATCGTAGAGATGCGCCACCGCGTCGTCGGCGCGGTCGATCGCGAGCGTGTACTGGATGAGGTCGTTGGTGCCGAGCGAAAGAAAATCGAGCCGTCGCGTGAATATCGGCAGCGCGAGCGCCGCGGCGGGAATCTCGATCATCCCGCCGATCTCGATCGCGCGGTCATAGGGAATTCCGCGTGCATCGAGCTGCTCCTTCGCCTGGCGGATCAGTTCGAGCGCGAGATCGACCTCGTGTGCATGGGCGATCATCGGCAGCAGGATCTTTACCCGGCCGTAGTGCGAGGCGCGCAGGATCGCGCGCAGCTGCACGAGAAACATCTGCGGCTCGGTGAGGCAGTAGCGGATCGCGCGCAGGCCCATCGCGGGGTTCGGAGAGCCCGATCCCGCGCCGGCGAGAACCTTGTCGGCGCCGAGATCGAGGCTGCGCAGCACGACGGGAAAGCCGTTCATCGCCTGTGCCACTTCGCGGTAGGCCTCGAACTGCTCGTCCTCATCGGGCACTTCGGCACGGTTCATGAAGAGGAATTCGCTGCGAAACAGTCCGATGCCCTCCGCGCCGGCGTCGCGCACCTGCGCGATGTCCTGCGGCAATTCGATATTCGCGAACAGTTCGACCCGCGTCCCGTCCACGGATACCGCGAGCGTGCTCTTCAGTTTCTTCAGATGCTCGCGCTGCTGCCCGTAGCGCGACTGGCGTGCACGATAGGTGTCGAGCACCAGTGGATCGGGGTCGACGATCAGCACGCCCTGTACGCCGTCGACGATCAGCAGCTCACCCTCGCGTATCATCTGGCGCGCGTGATGCAGGCCGACGATCGCCGGGATGTCCAGACTGCGCGCGACGATCGCGGTGTGCGAAGTCACCCCGCCGACGTCGGTGACGAAACCGCCGAAATGATGGCGCTTGAGAAGCAGCATGTCGGCGGGAGACAGGTCGTGTGCCACCACGATGCGCTCGCGCTCGTTCGATGCCGACACCTCGCCCAAGGCCTGCCCACCGGCCAGTGCCTTGAGCACGCGCTCGACCACCTGCTGAATGTCGGCCTTGCGTTCGCGAAGATAGTCGTCCTCGATCTCTTCGAATTGCGCGACCAGCTTCTCCATTTGCTGCACCAGAGCCCATTCCGCGTTGCAGCGTTCGGTGCGGATCGAATGCCGCGACTGCTCGGCGAGCGCCGGATCGGCGAGGATCATGCGGTGCAAATCGACGAAGGCGGCGAATTCGGCCGGCGCGCCCGGCGGAATGTGTGCGTCGATGGCGCCGAGTTCCTCCTGCACGCGCGCGAATGCGGCGTCGAGGCGCGCCACCTCGCGCACCGCATCGTCGACTTCATAGTGCGCGACTTCCAGCCGCGCGCTCGAGACCAGGTGCGCAGTGCCGATCGTAATGCCGGGCGAGACGCTCGCCCCGTGCAGCGCGAAGCTCATTCGGCCTCACCGAATCGATCGGCGATCAGCCGGAGCAGCGCATCGAGCGCCGCCTGCGAGTCCGCGCCTTCCGCCTCGACGGTCACCGACGAGCCCTTTCCCGCGGCAAGCATCATCACTCCCATGATGCTCTTCGCGTTGACGCGTCGTCCGTTGCGCGTGAGCCAGACCTCGCTCTGAAAGCCGCTCGCGACCTGGGTAAGCCTGGCCGAGGCGCGCGCGTGCAGGCCGAGCTTGTTGACGATGGTAGCCTGCGCGCTAGCCATTGCCGGGCTCGCGGGGAATGTGGACGACTCCCTCGCGGCCGCCCGAGAGTGCCTTGTCGACGACGAGCGCGAGCGGTGAACCGCAATAGGTAAGCGCGCGCAGCAGCATCGGCAGGCTCACCCCGGCGATGCCTTCGACCCGCCCGGGCTCGATCAGTCCGCGCGCCACGTTGCCCGGCGTCGCGCCATAGACGTCGGCAAGCAACAGCACGCCGCTGCCGTCGTCGATCTCGCGAACCAGAGCACGTCCACGCTCGGCAAGTATTTCGGGATCGTCGCCCGATTCGACGGCGAGGTGGCGCAAGCGCCGCGGACTCGTGCCCAGCACGTGGCCTGCGGCCTGGATCAGCGATTCGCCGAGTGAGCCGTGTGAAATGATCAGGATACCGATCATGGAGGTGACTTGCGTGTGACCGGGGTCGGCAAAGACGCGTCGCCTGCGCCCGATGACCCCGACCGCGCAACCCCTTTCCCGCTCCGGGCTTCGAGCGCTTCGACGAACATCGCCGACACGTCGAAGGAGGTCTGGTCCTGGATTTCGCGAAAACAGGTGGGACTCGTCACGTTGATCTCGGTGAGCCAGTCGCCGATGACATCGAGTCCCACCAGGAGCAGTCCGCGCGCGGCAAGCACCGGCCCGAGCGTCTCGGCGATCTCGCGCTCGCGCGCCGTGAGAGGCTGGGCCACGCCGCGCCCACCCGCGGCGAGGTTGCCGCGCGTCTCGCCGGGTTTGGGAATGCGCGCGAGCGTATACGGGACAGGCTTGCCGTCGATCAGCAGCACGCGCTTGTCTCCGTGAACAATCTCTGGGATGAAACGCTGCGCCATTACCGTGCGCCGGCCGAAGGCCGAGATCGTCTCGACGATCACGTTGCGGTTCGGGTCGTCGCGGCGCACGCGGAAAATGCCCGCTCCGCCCATGCCGTCGAGCGGCTTCAGGATTGCGTCGCCGTGCTCGTCGATAAAGCCGTGCAGCGAGTCCATATCGCGCGCCACCAGCGTTGGCACGATAAAGGCCGGGAATTCGGCGATCGCGAGCTTCTCGTTGTGCTCGCGCAGCGCGCGCGG
Organism: Betaproteobacteria bacterium; assembly: GCA_029858545.1. GTDB lineage: Bacteria > Pseudomonadota > Gammaproteobacteria > Burkholderiales > SG8-39 > JAOUFA01. Next base: position 607 of record JAOUFA010000406.1, on the reverse strand, counting down.
CGCGTTGAACACGCGCGCTCCCGCGCGCTCTGCCGCGGAGAGCAGCCAGGTGGCCGAGACGTACTCCATGTCGAACGGCGGGTCCTGTCTCATCAGCACCGCGTCGAAGTCCGCCAGATGCCGCCGCTCTTCTCCGCGAGCGCTGTACCAGAGCGAATCATCCGGAGCGAGATCGATGCGCGTTGCGCGGGTCTCGACCACACCGCTGTTCCAGACCAGGTCATCGGACGTGGACAGGCTGACGGCGTGGCCGCGCGTTTGCGCCGCGCGCATCATCGCCACCGACGTGTCCTTGCATGCCTTCAACTTCCCGGGCGGATCGGTGATGAACAGTAAATCCATGTCGGTCGGCGCCTGCGGTACCCGCCCTCTCAGGGCACGGTGCGCTCGAGCTCGAGCGCCGCGGCGAGCGCGGCGAGCCGCCCGACCACGCCGTAGGCGTAGAAGCGGTTGGGCGGCGCATCGCACTGCGCCCCCAAATCGGGCACGGTGAGGGGTCTTTCGAAGGCGAGGGGCACGAAGTGCATGCCGGGCGCGTTGAGATTTTCATCCGCGCCGCGCTGCGTATGCACGCGGTAGAAGCCGCCGATCACCTGCCGGTCGATGA
>JAOUFA010000405.1 GCA_029858545.1 Betaproteobacteria bacterium | reverse complement strand
GCGCGCTCGGCGTGCACACGCGACACCACCGAATCGAGTTCGCCGTGCACGAGATGGATGCGCGCATCGATGCGCGTTCCCTCGCGCGGCAGGCGGGCAAAGCGCGCAGCATAGGCGACGACCGCGCTGGCCAGGCCGGATACGGATTTGACCGCTTCAAGGGCCACTGTTCCGCCTTGGGAGAAACCGATCAATACGGTGCGATCTGCCGTCACGCCGAAGTTGGTCTGCTCGCGCCGCACGAGATCCTCGATATCGGGCAGCACCGCGGTGACGCGTTGGTAACGATTCTCGTCGTTCAATCCCAGCGTCGGGAACCAGTCTTGCGCAGCGCCGCCACGTGCGGCTGGATCGAAGCCGCTCGGGAGCACCAGTGCCGCGCTCGGAAAGCGCGCCTGAAACCTGAATGCGATGGGTATCATCGACTGGGCCGTGGCGCCGCTGCCGTGCAGAAACACGAATAAATGACGGGCCGTGTGCTCGGGAGGGGGGGCAAACCGGTAGACGCGACCTGAGGACATGCGGTCACATTGTGAACCCTGTACGTCCCCCATGTAAACCACCAGCAAACCGCCGCCTTCGCCGAGCCTTGCCGCGGTACTCCCACGGAGCTGTGCGAGGACCGTCCGCGAAACGCTACGGCTGCGCGCGCGCTACGGGAACATGGATTGCGCTGCGCGCGACCAGTGTCGTGGTGTTGGGACTGACAAGGAACTGGCCGGGGTTCTGCGCAACGCCCTTGAGGCGAACCTCGAAGTGCAGATGCGGTCCGGTCGAGCGTCCGGTTGAACCCACTTCGGCGATCTTGCGACCGCGCTGCACGACATCGCCTTCCTTGGCCAGCAGCTTGGACGAATGCGCGTAGCGTGTGGAGAGATCGTTACCGTGGTCGATTTCGACCAGATAGCCGTATTGCGGATGAAATCCGGCGAAAACGACGACGCCGCCCGCGGCGGCAAGGATCGCGGTGCCCGTCGATGCCTGGAAGTCGATCCCCTCGTGCATGGTCCAGAGTCCGGTAAAGGGGTCTTCGCGATGCCCGAATCCGGAACTCTTGAACGGCGCATTTACAGGCGGCATTCTGGGTATCAGCTTCTCGCGAACGGTTTGCTCCACCATCTGGGATTCGAGGACTCCCAGGAAGTCGGTGCGGCTTTCCATGCGCTGGCCGAGTTCGGCCAATTTCAGACTGAATTCGTTGAGCGTGAGGCTGTGCTGCGGCGTGAGGGTCGGTGCGGCGCCGCCCAGGCCTGGCGCTTGTGCAAAGCCGTACTCCTGCGGCCTCAGATTGGCAAGTGTGGAGAGCCGCGCCCCAACCGCATCCAACTGCGTAAGCCGCGCCTGAATCTCGCCAAGCCTGACCGCGATCCCGCTGAGGCTCTCGCGTATCACTTGACGGGAATCCTCGTTTTCCGACTTCTGCGCGGCGAGCACGAGCCTCTGGACATATGGAACCTGCAATTCGGCGACGAAACGAATCGTCACCCAGTAAAGTCCAACCGTCAGACCTGCCAATAGCAGCAAGGCGAGCGCAGCCGACAGGGCGAAATGGCGCGTCGACACCGTAATGGTGCGCGCCTTCGCCAACCTGTGCGGCAGCAGAATTATTTGCACACTACTCTCCTAACGATCCCCGTCTGCTACTTATCTTCCCGTGTGATCGCGGCAATTGCGGGTCAAAAGAACCCCGCCGCATCCCACTGAACCCAGCCGCCAACACGGGATGTCGATTGCTCTGCTGACATCCTTCGCGCAGGACCGTTGCTGTCGAACAACGCAAATACTGGGTTCACCTTCCCGCCCGCCCGACCGGGAACTGGTCCCGGCATCTTAGCAAAGCTGAGAACTTGTCGTGCAAGTCCCGCTAAGTTCTTATTAATTAAGTATCTTCACGTATAGCTTGGCTTACGTTAGTTCACTTCCGCGCCCGCGACAACCAAACTTTTCACACAAATGGGTTCCCGCTGCCCAAAACATGTCGCCAATTCGGGACGCCGCCAAAAAAAGCACAGAAATTTGCCCCGGTCAGGACCTCCCTCTGGGCGTAATCCCGAATGGCGGGGCGAGGCCGCCATGCTGGTCACCGGGATGAGCGTTTGGCCTTCAATTGGCGCTTCGCCGGGCCAGCCAACACGCGCGCAAGGTCGGAGGCTTTAAGCCACTCACGGTAGGTATGGTCGTCATCGTGATCGGAGAGGCCAAGGTTGCCGCGCAGGGGCTCTCGGCGCGAAAGGTCCTCCACGAGTTGCCGGGCGAGTCCCCGTTCATCGAATTCCGGCAGGTTTTGATTGTCAAATTTCAGGGGAATCAAGTCGTATGCCAGCGTCTGGCGGTTCTTGGAGAGTTTGACTTCCAGTATCGCTGACAGCGCTGCGGCGCGCCTTGCCGACAGCGCGTTGTAGCCCGCAAAATTGCCGAGCGAATAGGCGATGAGTTTTCCCTTGTAGCACTCCATTCCACGCAGCACGTGGGGTCCATGACCCAGAACCAGGTCGGCGCCCAGATCCACCGCGCGCCGCGCAAAAGCGAGTACATTGCCGCGGTGTTCGCCGAGGAAGATCTCTTCCCCCGCGGTAACGCGCAGCGCCTCACTGCCTTCGGCGCCCGCGTGCACCGAGACGATAACCAGATCCGCGGAGCGCCGCCCACGCTCGACCAGATTTGCGAGGGCTTCCCAATCGTGCATGTCATTTTGCGCGTTGAGGTAACTGAATCCGACCCACGCAAGTGTCACATCCTTGACCCGCTGTATCGTCAGACGGTCCTTTTCGCCGACCAGCAGCAATCCCGCGCCCGAAAGGTTGGCGACGGTATCGTTGTAACCCGTCTGTCCAAAATCGAAAGTGTGGTTGTTCGCAATATTCATGACATCGAATCCCGCCTCCCGTAACAGCGGTGCGAACCGCGGTGGCATGCGAAACGCGTAGACCGCACCGGGCCGTAGCTTCTTGGTGGACACATCGTGCGTGCTCAGCACCCCCTCGAAATTGCCGAACTTGACGTCCGCCTTGCCGAGGACCTGTGTAAGCCTCGCGCGTACCGTCTCCTCGAATCCCTCCGGGTAATGTGCTTTCGGCCAGTCGCTGCCCAGCACGATGTCCCCCACCGCCCTGAGGGTGACGATCTCCGATGCCGGGAGTTGTGCCTCACCGACCCGGCAATCTGGTGCCTGCGCAAGGAGCGGGAATGAGAGAGCAATTGACGCGACGAAGGTCACGGCACGTAGCCGCACGCAAAAAGAACAGGTCGGGTGCCGGGTCATGAGTAGTCGGAGTGTGTCGGTTCCTGTAAGCGACTGGACTTGCGCAGGGTTCAGGCTGCCACGCGATTGCGCGGCGCTGATTCGAGCACTCTGCGCAGGTATTGACCGGTGTGGCTTGCGTCGCTTGCCGCAATTTCCGCAGGCGTGCCTTCGGCCACGAGTTGGCCGCCGCCCGCGCCGCCCTCGGGTCCGAGATCGATGACCCAGTCGGCGGTCCGGATCACGTCGAGGTTGTGCTCGATGACCA
>JAOUFA010000041.1 GCA_029858545.1 Betaproteobacteria bacterium | reverse complement strand
AGCCAGGTGCAGGTGAATACGAAGATCGATCTGAGTTTCTCCAAGGTGCTGCGCTCGGTGCTGCGCCACGACCCCGACGTGGTGCTGGTGGGCGAGATGCGCGATGAGGAAACCGCGCAGATCGGGCTGCGCGCCGCGCTCACCGGCCACCTGGTGCTCTCCACGGTGCACACCAACGACGCGCTCTCGACGCCGATGCGCCTGCTCGACATGGGCGTGCCGCGCTATATGGCGGCGCTCTCCCTGCGCCTGGTGCTCGCGCAGCGCCTGCTGCGCCTGATCTGCGACAACTGCAAGCAGCCGCAGGAGACGGCGCCGCACGAGCACGAGTGGCTGCGTTTGGCGCTGCCCGACGCCGGCGCGCCGATCGCGGCCTATCGCGGCGCGGGCTGCACGATGTGCAACGGTACCGGCTACCACGGCCGGATCGGCGTCTACGAGATGCTCGAGATGACCCCCGAGGTGATCGACGCGGTGAACCATTCCGATCCGCGCGAATTCATCGCCGCCGCGCACCGCGCAATGGGCGGCGACACCCTCGCGCGCGACGCCGCGCGCCTGGTTCTCGACGGACGCACCACCGCCGACGAGGCGATGCGCGTCGCCTACCTGTAGCCGCCCGATGCCCAGCTTCTCGTACAAGGGACGCGATGCGAGCGGCGCCGCGGTGCGCGGCGTGGTCGACGGCGCGAGTCCGGGGGCGGCCGCCGACGCGCTCGCGCTGCGCGGCATCACACCGCTCGATATACACCGTGCCGAAACGCTCGCGACGCGCTGGAAGATCGAGTGGCCAACGTGGCGCGACGAGCGGGTGCTGCCGCTCGACGTCATGATGTTCAGTCGCCAGATCCATGCGCTGCTCAAGGCCGGCGTGCCGATCATGCGCGCGCTCGGCGGCTTGCAGGAATCCGCGGTCAATCCGGCGATGGCGAAGCTCCTGCGCACGGTACGCGAGCAGCTCGACGCGGGCCGCGAGTTGTCGGCGAGCTTCGCGCAGTTTCCCGCGGTATTCACGCCTTTTTACCTGGCGATGGTGCGGGTGGGGGAAATGACCGGCACGCTGGAACGGATCTTCCTGAGACTGTTCGCGCACCTGGAATTCGAGAAATTCATGCGCGAGCAGGTCAGGTCCGCGCTGCGCTACCCGAGCTTCGTCGTCACCGCGATGACGGTCGCGCTGGTGGTGATCAATATCTGGGTGATCCCCGCGTTCGCCCGCGTGTACCGCGGGTTGAACGCCGAACTGCCGCTGATGACGCGCGTGCTGATCGGATTTTCGGATTTCATGGTGGCGTCTTGGCCGTATCTGCTCGGCGCGGCGCTGGCGGCGGGATTCGCGCTGCGCGGCTGGGCCGCGACCGCGGGCGGCCGCCGCACCTGGGACCGCATCAAGTTCGACCTGCCGATCTCCGGGCGGATCGTGCTCAAGGCGACGCTCGCGCGCTTCGCGCGCAGCTTCGCGCTGGCGCTGAAGAGCGGCGTGCCCGCGGTGCAGGCGATGCGCGTGGTCGCCGACACGGTCGATAACGTCTTCCTGTCCGAAAAGATCACCGGCATGCGCGAGGGCGTCGAGCGCGGCGAATCGGTGCTGACGACGGCCGCCGCGGCCGGCGTGTTCACTCCGGTGGTGCTGCAAATGATCGCGGTCGGCGAGGAGACCGGCGCGCTCGACGACCTGCTCGAGGAGATCGGCGAGATGTACCAGCAGGAAGTCGAGTACGAACTGAAGACGCTGTCCGCGCAAATCGAGCCGATTCTGATCGTCTTTCTCGGCGTGCTGGTGCTGGTGCTCGCGCTGGGTATCTTCCTGCCGATCTGGGACCTCGGCCGGACGATGATGCACAAGGGTCCGTAGCGGTGAGCCGGGCGATGCCGGAGGATGCGGCGACGCGCGTCGGTGCGCGCGGGTTCACGCTGTTCGAACTCGTGCTGGTCATCGCGATCGTCGCTTTGCTCGCCTCGATCGCGCTGCCGCGCTACAGCGCGCTGCATCGCGATGCCCGCGTGTCGAAGGTTCAGGCGATCCACGCCGCGGTGCGCGGCGCGGCGACCCTTGCCAAGCTGCGCTGCGAGGTGGACCTGGCGCGCGGAGCGGGCTCGGGCTGCGCCGCGACGCCCGCGGTCATCGACATGGACGGACTGCCGGTCACGATGCGGCACCGCTATCCGACCGCCGATGCCGCAGGTATCGACGCCGCCGCGCAGGTCTCGCCGCGCGACGGCGTCACGATCACGCAGCCGGGCGCGAACGCGCCACGTGCCTACGATATCGCGGGCGGAGCGGATTCGCGCTGCCGCGTTACCTACGCCGCGCCCGCGGCCGACGGTCGCGCGCCGGTGATCGACTTCGACATTTCGGGTTGCTGAGCAGGCCGCGCGCGCGGCCCGTCTGACGTTTGTTGACAGTTCGCCTGTGCGAAGCGCTAAAGATAGGGACGCTTTGGACCGCTATTCCACGGGACGGGCGTCGGTTCGTCCGGCTATCGTGCCGTCATGGGTGAGCCGTCGCGCGGCGACGGGCACCCGACGGCCAATCCTAGAGGAGCACATCGTGCGTAGACAGCAAGCGGGCTTCACCCTGATCGAACTGGTGGTGGTCATCGTGATTTTGGGCATTCTGGCCGCGACGGCGTTACCCAAATTCATCAACCTCGGCGGTGACGCGCGCATCTCCGTGATGCAGGCGGTGGGCGGATCGATGCGCTCGGCGAACAGCATGCTGTACGCCAAGGCCGTAACCGCCGCGCAGACCGGCGCGACCGGATCGGTGACGGTCAACGGCAGCGCGGTCGCCACGGTCTACGGCTTCGCCAAGGACACCACCGAGCTCGCCAAGATCCTCGATCTCGACAGCAAGATCGTCGCCGCCGGCACCTGTGGCGCGGGTGCCGAGCTGTGCATCTATCACTCGGGCGCGGCGACCGGCGCGACGACCTGCTACGTCAAGTACGTAGCGGCCGCCGGCAGTTCGACACCCCCGACGTATACGTCGACGGTCACCAATTGCGACTGAGCACGTTGCGCGCCGCGGCCCGTTGACGCGGGCCGTGATTCGGTCGAGTAGATTGACAAGGAGCTTTTTGTGAACAAGCATGCGGCAGGATTTACTCTCATTGAACTCGTGGTGGTGATCGTGCTTCTCGGCATACTCGCCGCGACCGCGCTGCCCAAGTTCATCAACCTGGGCGGCGACGCCCGCGTTTCGGTCATGCAGGCGGTCGGTGGTTCGATGGCCTCGGCGAACAACATGGTGTACGCGAAGGCGGTGACGGCAAATCAGACCGGCGCGACCGGATCGGTGACGGTCAACGGCAGCGCGGTCGCCACGGTCTACGGTTTCGCCAAGGACGCCACCGAGCTTGCCAAGGTCATGGATCTCGATGCCAAGATCGTCTCGGGCAGTGCCTGCGGTGGCGGCGCGGATCTGTGCATCTACCATTCGGGCGCGGCGACCGGCACGACGACCTGCTATGTCAAATACGCCGCGGCGGCCGGTGCGGCGACGCCGCCGGTCTATACTCAGACGCTGTCGAATTGCGACTGAGCAGGCACGTCGGCGGGCGGGAATGAGTCATGCGCCGGGGTGTCTGCGAGCGCAGACCGGCCGGTGCGGGATTTTCGCTTCCGGAGCTGGTCGTGGTGATCGCCGTGGCGAGTATCGTCTCGGCGGTGGCGCTGCCGCGCCTGAGCCGCGCTCCGTACGACACGCTCGGCTATGCGCAGCGCCTCGCGGCCGGACTGCAATTCGCGCGCAAGGCGGCGGTCGCACAGCGGCGCAACGTATGCGTCGTGGTGGCCTCGAATGACGTCACCTTGTCGCGCGCCACCGGGTTCGGCGCCGCCTGCTCGGCTCCGTTGCCCGATCCGAGCACCGGCCAGGCGTTCGCGCTCGCGACTCCGGGCGGCGTCGCGCTCTCCGCGAGCCTCGCAAGTTTCAGCTTCGATGCGCTCGGCCGCGCATCCGGCACATCGACCATCACCGTGAGCGGAGATGCGATCCGAACGATCATCGTCGAAGCCGAGACCGGGCTCATTCACTGACGCCGGCGGCCGGGCTTGCCGCGGCGCGAGCCTTGTCGAGGTCGTCGTCTTTATCGTCGTGGTGAGTGCGGCGGTGGCCGGACTGCTTGGCGTGCTCGGCGCGGTGTCCAAGTCGAGCGCCGATCCGGTGGTTCGCAAGCAGGCGCTCGCCGCCGCCGAGTCGCTGCTCGAGGAGATCCTCGCGCGCGACTTCGTCAATCCGAGCGGTGGCTACAGCGGCGCCGCCACCCAGGCGAACCGTTCCGAGTTCGACGATGTCGGCGACTACAACGGTTTTGCGAGCGTCGGCGTCTATGCGCTGGGCGGCACCGCGCCGGTCAGCGGGCTCGAGAACTACCGGGTGCAGGCGAGCGTGAGCGCTCCGGCCGCGGCGTTCTCGGGCGTGCCGTCGGGCGACTGGCTGCAGGTGACCGTAAGCGTGGCCGCGCCGACGAACGAATCCTATGACCTCACCGGCTACCGCTTTCGCTACCAGTTTCCATGACGAGGCAGGCTTCACGTCCGGCGGTATACGCCTCGCCGTGTCGAGCGGCGCGCGGCTTCACGCTCATCGAGCTGGTGGTGGTGATCGTGCTGACCGGGATTCTCGCCGGCGTGGTGGCGATGTTCCTCGCGCGGCCGATGCAGGGCTACCTGGACGCGGTCGCGCGCGCCGAGCTGACCGACCTCGCCGACGGCGCGCTGCGCCGCGTGGGCCGCGATCTGCGTCTCGCGCTGCCGAACAGCGTGCGGGTCGATGCGAGCGGCGGTTTTCTGGAGTTCATCGCCACCAAGGCCGGCGCGCGCTACCGCGGCGATGCCGGCGCGACGGGCGGCAACCCGCTCGTCTTTGCGGGTCCCGACGCGAGTTTCGATCTGCTCACCGATCCGTTGAGTTTCGCGAGCGGCGACGAGATCGTGGTCTTCAATCTCGGCATTCCGGGCGCCGATGCCTACGAAGGGAATACCTCCGCCACCCATGTGCGCCGGGCCTACGATTTCGCGGCGGGCGGCGCGGGACCGACCGCGACGGTGCGCATCGTGTCGGGCGCGGCGCTGCCGTTCGACTCGCCGGGGCGCCGCGTGCACGTCGTCTCGGGTGTCGACCAGGCCGTCACCTACGCGTGCCGGAACGCGGGCCTCGACGCGAACAATACCGGCACCGGAACGCTGACGCGCCATTGGCGCTACGGCTTCAATCCCGCGCAGCAAACCGCCGGCCTGGGAAGCAATGCCGCGCTGCTCGCCGATCGCGTGAGTTCCTGCGTGTTCGGCTATACGCCCGGCGCGACCGCGCGCAGCGGCGTGGTGTCGATGACCCTCACCGTCAGCGCGCGCGGGGAAAACGTCCGTCTGTACCATGAAACGCACGTCAGCAATATTCCGTAGCGTCGCGCGCGAAATGCGGCCCGCGCGGGGTTTCACGCTCGTGAGCGCGGTATTTCTCGTCGTCATCCTGAGCGCGATCGCCGCGTATGCGCTGAGCGTCGCGACGCTCCAGCAACATGCTTCGGCGCTCGATGTGGCGGGCTCGCGCGCGCTGTTCGCCGCGCGCGCCGGCACCGAGTGGGGGGCCTACCAGGCGCTGCGCCTGGATGCTTGCGCGGCGAGCGCGACGCTCGATTTCTCGGGCACGCCGCTCGCACCGCTGTCGGTCAGCGTGCGTTGCGCGCGGCGCACCGCCGACGAGGCCGGCACGACGCGGAAATTCGACAGCATCGTCGCCCTCGCCTGCAACGAGCCGCCGTGCCCGAACGCGGCCGCCGGCGCGAATTACGTGGAGCGGCAGCTGACCGTGGTGGTCGAGCACTGAGTGATGGAGCCGACTCGCATGCGAGGCAGCGTTATCCTGGGCGCGATTCTGGCGCTTGCCGCGGCATGGCCGGTCGAGGCGGCGATCACGCACGTCGCCTCGACCGTGAGCGCCGGCAACAGCACGCGTTTGCGCCTCACGGTGCCCGCCGGCGCGGCGGTGGGCGACGTGCTGCTCGTGAAGGCCGGTGTGCGGCGCCAGACTTCGAGCGGCGGCGTCTTCTACGGTTGCGCGACGCTGCCGGCGGTGACCGGCTGGACCCGGCTGCGTTGCGACGAGGATGGCAGCGACCACGCGCAGGCGGTGTACTGGAAATACGCCGTTGCCGGAGACCCCGGCAAGCGCTACACCTGGAATTTCGGCAGCGCGAACGCCAATTACGCGGGCGGCATGTCGGTGTATCGAGGCGCCGATCCGGTTTCTCCGATCGATGCGCACGCGGGGCGGGTGACGACCTACGCCACCACCGTCGCGAGCGGCAGCAATCTCACCGCTATCGCGCCGTCGGTGACCACGACCGTGGACGGCGATTTGATCGTCGCGCTCTACGGGGCGAATTTCACCAATGCCGGTGGCGGCTCGGTGACGCCTCCGGTTGCAATGACCGAGCGCTACGAGCGAGCGAGCGGCGGAGGCGGCAGCGGGGTGCTGGTCGAGGCCGCCGACCGGATCCTGGCGGCGGCCGGCGTGAGCGGCGACCGGAACGCGACGATCCGTCTGCCGGGAAACTATGCGGCACCGTATACGCTGATCGGCCAGCAGGTGGCGATCAAACCGGCGGTTGTCTTCGATCACCTGCGCATCCTGCACGACGGCCAGGGAATCACCTGCGCGCCCGAGACGATCACGCTGCAGGCCTGCGCCGATGCCGCGTGCACGGCGACCTACGTCGGACCGGTGAGCGTGACGCTTTCGCCCACCGACGCGGCGAGCAGCTGGAGTTCTAACCCGATCTCGTTCTCGGGCGGCAGCGCGACCCTCAGCTTTTCGCACACGAGCAGCGGGACGGTGACTTTCGGCGCGCCGAGCATCGCGCCGCTTCCGTCGGCGGCGACCCGCTACCGCTGCTATGTCGGCGCGACCGAGACCTGCAGCGCGAGCTTCGCGGCGAGCGGATTCAAGTTCGATGTGCCGGACCTTACCGCGTGCAAGCCTTCTCCGGCGGTGACCATCACGGCGCTGCAAACCGGGGGCGGGGGCACGTGCACCGGGGCGTTCAGTGGAACGAAGACCGTGTACTTCTGGTCGGGCTACACCAACCCCGCGAGCGGCGCGAAGAAGGTCTCGGTCAACGGCACGCCGGTCGCCACCGCGAGCCCCGGCACGCCGATCTCGCTTACCTTCGACGGCACGGGCAAGAGCAGTTTCACCGCCAGCTATCCCGATGCCGGCCAGATGACGCTCAACGCGAGCTACACCAGCGGATCGCTCACCCTGGCCGGAAGCGATGGTTTCGTGTCGGCGCCGGCGGGCATCGCGGTATACGGCACGGCGTCGTGCGCTGCCGGCGACGCGAGCTGCCCGGTATTCGCCAAGGCCGGGGATCCGTTCACGCTCAACGTCAAGGCGGCATGCTGGCAATCCGATACCGATACCGATCTCTCCGACAATGCGGTGACGCCGAATTTCCGGATGAGCGGCATCGCGCTGGACTCGCTCACGGTGTCGCCCGCGGGCGGTGCCGGCGCCGTGCTCGGCACGGCGAGCATCGACATGCTGGCCGCCGACGCCGGTGCGGTGACGATCGTCGATCAGACCGTCTCGGAGGTCGGCGTGTTCAGCTTCACCGCCACGCCGGCGGCCGGCGGCTATTTCGGCCTGACGGTAGCGGCCGGGACGAGCCCCGCGATCGGCCGCTTCACGCCGCACCACTTCGAACTCGACGCCGGGCCGATGCTGACCAACCGGTCCGACCGCGTCGCCTGCGCATCGACCTTCACCTATCTGAGCGAAAGCTTCCGGCTCGACTACGCATTGCTCGCGATGACGGCCGCGGGCGAGGTGACGACCAATTACGAGGGCGCGTACGCCAGGCTCGACACGACCCAGGCGGCATCCTTCGGCTACGGCGCGGCGAGCGGGGCAAGCAATCTGACCTCGCGGCTCGACCTGACGCTCGCTTCGAGCGGCGTCTGGAGCGCCGGCCGCGCCGCGCTGTCGGCGTCACTGGCGGTGAAGCGTGCGGCCCTGCCCGACGGGCCGTTTCCGGCCACCTCCGTCGGCATCGCGCCGCGCGACACCGACGGCGTCGTCTACGATACGGCGCTGTTCGATCTCGATGTGGACGGCATCGGCGGCAACGACCATGCGCTCGTCGGCACGAGCGCGTTTCGCTACGGCCGGCTGCGGCTCCGCAACGCCTTCGGCTCGGAACTCCTCGATCTGCCGCTCGGCGCGAGCCTGCAGCACTGGAACCAGTACGCGTTCGTCAACGCGACCGACGACAACTGCTCGACGTTCGGCGCGAGCGATATCGCGCTCGCCTTTCCCGTCAGCGCGCGCAATAGCCTGGCGGCCTGCGAGACGAGCGCAAGCGTGCAGGCCCCGCCCGGCCTCGGTGTGACCCTCCTGAAACCCGGCGCGGGCAACAACGGCTGGTTGGACGCGACCCTCAACCTTGCCGCGAGTCCCTTCGGGACGGCCTGCGTGGCGGGCGCCGCGGCGCCGGCGACGACCGCGAACATGCCCTACCTGATGTACGACTGGAACAGCGCGAGTCCGGGCGACGAGAACCCCTCGGCGCGCGCGAGCTTCGGCGTATACCGCGGCAGCGGCGCGGTCATTTACCAGCGCGAAAACTACTGAAATTCGGCTTTGACCCTTTTCTTTCCCGGAGAAGTTTGTCGATCGGCATGCGGTGGGACCCCGCCGATGCGCTTTGGGCGCCGTGTCGGCGGCGAAATAGCCGTCAAAAGACGGCCTTACCCCACCTTTGGAGCGAACCCCGGTGCATTACCTTAGTCGCATCGCGCAATCTATGGGCAGGGCTATGCGTTGGCGTGGGCGTTCCGAAGTGCAGCCGGGCTGGGCCGTGGTCGACGCGGACGGGGGCGAATTCGCCCTGGTGCGCGGCGACTACGACGGCGACGGCCGGCCGAGGCTGCTCGAGTGCGCGCTGCGTGCCTGCGATCCCGATGGCGGCGGGCTCGCGCGCGCGGCGAAGGATTTTGCGCTCGCCAAGCAACGCTGCCTGACGCTGCTCAAACCCGACGAATACCAGTTGCTCGTGGTCGAGGCACCCAAGCTGCCGCGCGAGGAATGGAAGTCCGCCGCGCGCTGGCTGGTGAAGGAGATGCTCGACTACGACGTGGACACCGCCGCATTCGAGGTGCTCGATATCCCGCCGCTGCCGGGGGCGCATGTGCGCGCGCATCAGATCTTTGCCGTCGCGGCGCGCAACGACGTGCTCGCCGCGTACATCAACCGCTACAGCGACGCGAAACTTCCGCTCGCGGTGATCGACATCCCGGAAACCGCGCAACGCAATCTGTGCGCGCTGCACGAGCCCGGGCAGCGCGCCGCCGGACTCGCCTACTTCGACGACGACGGCGGGTTGTTTACCGTGACCCATGGCGGCGAGTTGTACATGAGCCGGCGCATCGAGACCGGCATGCGCGATTTGCTGGCCGACGGCGCGCCGCAGCGCGCCGAAGCGCTCGACCGCATCCTGCTCGAAGTGCAGCGCTCGCTCGATCACTTCGAACGCCAGTACAACGAAATTCCGATTGCACGCATCGTGCTGGGGCCCGAGCCGCGCGATACCGGGCTTGCCGCGCATCTGGCGAAGAATCTCGCGCCGCCGGTGTCGGTCATGGATCTCGCCGCGGTGGTCGGTCTCCCCGACGGCGGCATCGACCCGGCGCTGCAATGGCGGCTGTTTCATCTGATCGGCGCGGCGCTGCGCGCGACGCCGCCGAACCACTAGCCCAGGCCGCCATGGCCCAGCAGATCAACCTCTACCTTCCCGAGCTGCGCAGGCAGAAGCGCTCCTTCTCGGCGCGCACCCTCGCACAAAGCCTCGCCGCGGTGATGTCGGTGCTGCTGGCGGCGAGCGCGTACCAGGCGATCGTGCTGGCCGGGTTGAGGCAGGATCTCGGCCGGGTGCGCGGCGAACGCGACCGGATTGTCGCGGAGAGCGGACGCCTCAAAGCCGAGGCACCGCGGGCGCCCGACGCACAATTGCAGGCCGAGGCGGGCCGGCTCGCCGCGGCGATCGCCGCGCAGGATCTGCTGCTGGTGCGTATCGACGCCGGCGATTTCGGCCTCACCGAGGGACTCTCTCCGTATTTCAAGGCGCTCGCGCACAAGACCGTGGACGGCGTCTGGCTGACGCTGATCCGCGTCGACGCGTCGACGCGCAACATGGCCTTGCACGGGCGCGTGTTGAGAGCCGAATTGCTGCCGGCATATATCGAGCGGCTGGGAACCGCAAAGCCGCTGCAAGGCCATACGTTCGCGCAGATGCGCCTCGCGACGCGCGAGGGCGCGGCGGCCGCGGGCGCGCCACCGCGCATCATGGAATTCGAACTGGGCACCACGCTGACCGCGGGGGGCGAGAAGTGACGAACGTCGCGCAGGCGCTGGAGAAATGGCATTGGTTCGCGACGCGTTTCGATGCGCTGCCGCGCGAGCGGCGCATGCTGGCGTTCGTCGTCGCGCTCGCCGTCGCGGCGGCACTCGGCTACCTGACGGTGCTCGCGCCGATCGCCGAGAGCGGACGCAGCGCGGCACGGGAACTGCTTTCCACGCAGGACGAGATGCGCATTGCCGGTGAGCGACTCCAGGCGATTGCCGCGGCACATCTGCGCGATCCCGATGCGGTGCTGCGCCAACGGCTGGAGAACTCGCGTGCGCGCCTCGCGGAAATCGAGAAACAGGTCGATCAGTGGCGCCGCCAGCTGATCTCGCCCGATCGCATGGCCGGGGTGCTGCGCGAAATTCTCGCGCGCAATCGTGGTCTTGAACTGGTCGAGGCGCGCTCGATCACGCCATTGCCGCTCACGCCGGCGGCTCCACCGCAGGTTTCCGGGAATCAGATGCCGGAGGCGGCGCCGCGCGCGCCGATCTACCGGCATGGCCTCGAGGTACGCGTGCGCGGCCGCTATCTGGACCTGTTGCGCTACCTCGGTGAACTGGAACGCATGCCCGACCGCATGTTCTGGCGCGAAGTGGAGATTTCCGCCGAGCGCTATCCGCAGGCCGTCATGCGCCTGACGGTCTACACGCTGAGTCTCGACAAGAACTACCTCTCGCTGTGAGTGCCAAGATGAATCGCTTTCGGATGGTGAAGTTTCTGATACTGCTCCTGTTCGCGGTCGCGAGCGACGCGCTGCGCGCGCAGCATCTGTCGGACCCGATGCGCCCGCCCGTCGCGGCATTGCCCGCGCCCGCCGACGGTGCCGCGCAAAGCCGCGCCGCGCGCGCCGGCGTGCAAAGCATCCTGATTTCGCGGGACCGACGCATCGCGATCATCGACGGCGAGCAGGTGGAGGTCGGCGGCCGCGTGCGCGGCGCCGAGGTGACGGAAATCAACGCCAACGAGGTGGTGTTGCGCGGCAGACGCGGCACGCGCGTACTCAGGCTCTCGAACACCGCCGACATCGGGTCCGGCATCACGCGCCGGGTCGCCGAGACGATACGCGCCGCGCGTCTCGAATCGAATGAGGAAGCAAAATGACGGATCTCCCGGTTGTAGCAGTGATACTCGCCGTGACTCTGGGGGTCGCCGGCTGCTCGTCCACCCGCGAAGCGAAGGATGCGCCCGGCGCGATCCGCACCGAGCTGAGCGCCGCCGAGGGCGCCGCACGCCGTGCGCGTCCGCAGCCGTCGGCCGTGCAGGCCGGGCTCGCTGCGCCGCCGGTCGAGCTGTCAGCGGCCGACAGCGGCGTGCCCGAACGCTTCGATCTGTCGGTCGCCGACGCGCCGGTGCGGCGCGTGTTCATGTCGCTGGTCTCCGGAACGCCCTACAGCGTGCTGGTGCATCCCTCGGTCAGCGGATCGGTCACCGTCAGCCTCAAGGACGTCACGCTCACCGAGGCGCTCGAGGCGCTGCGCGAGCTCTACGGCTACGAGTATCGCGTCGACGGCAAACGCATCTACGTCCAGTCCGCGGGCATGAGCACGCGGGTATTCAAGGTGAACTACCTGGTCGGACAGCGCGTCGGTCGCAGCGATGTGCGCATTACCTCGGGTTCGGTCTCGGACGCCTCGGCAAGCGGCGCGGCGGGCGGCCCGGGCGGTGCCGGAGCGGCCACGCCGGCGGCGCCCGGAAGTACGCAATCGGGCGCGGCCTCCGCCATCGCGGGGCGCGTCTCCGATTCGGGACGTGTGCTGACCTCCACGCACAGCGATTTCTGGGGGGAGTTGCGCGACACCCTGCGCAGCATCGTCGGCAGCGAGAGCGGGCGCAACGTGATCGTCAATCCGCAGGCGGGAATCGTCGTGGTACGCGCGATGCCGGTCGAGATGCGCCAGATCGATGCCTACCTGCGCGCGATCCGCGGCAGCGTCGAGCGCCAGGTGATGCTCGAGGCGAAGATCGTCGAGGTGACCCTGAGCGAGGGTTTCCAGTCGGGGGTGAACTGGGCGAGCTTCCGCAACGGCAACGCCGTCGGCGGCACGCTGCAGCCCAATACGGCGCTGGGTACGAGCGGCACGCTCTCCAACGGGCAGGTAACCGCCAATCCGTCGGGCGGCACGCTGTCGCGCAGCGGCAGTCCCGATATGGCCGGTGCCGCGCCGGGGCTGCTCGTCCCGGGACTGACCGGCGGGTCGATGCTCGCGCTCGCCTCGCAGCGCGGCAACTTCTCCTCGCTGCTGCAGTTTCTCGAATCGCAGGGCACGGTGCAGGTGCTCTCCAGCCCGCGCATTGCCGCGCTCAACAACCAGAAGGCGGTGCTGAAGGTCGGCACCGACGAATTCTTCGTCACCAACGTAACCGGCGGATCGAGCGGCGCGAGCAGCGGCGCGACCGCCGGCACCACCACCTTCCCGACGCTGGTGCTGCAGCCGTTCTTTTCCGGCGTGGCGCTCGATGTGACGCCGCAGATCGACGACGACGGCAGCGTGATCCTGCATATGCATCCGCAGGTGAGTTCGGTACAGCAGGACAACCGCAGTCTCAACCTCGGCGGCGTGTTCGGCGGCGAGGTGGTGCTGCCCACCGCGCGCAGCACGGTGAGCGAGACCGACAGCATCGTGCGCGTCTACGACGGCAATATCGTCGCGATCGGCGGACTGATGAAGGTCGACATCGTCGAACGCAGCTCGGGCATTCCCGGGTTGAATTCGCTGCCGGTGATCGGCTTCCTGTTCGGCAGCCGCGACCGCCTGCACGTGAAGAAGGAACTGGTGATCCTGATCAAGCCGACCGTGGTGAATGCCGACGCAGACCTGCCGGGAGGCAGGCCGCTGCTCAGCCTTCTGCCGCGAGAGACGTCACGCTGAGCAGAAATTGCGGCAACCGAGAATTCTGATTATCGAGCCGACCCGTAGCTTCCAGCGCCTGGTCGCAAGCGTCGTGTCGGACGCCGGCGCGCAAGGCGTCGTCGCGAGCGACGCCGCGGAAGGCATGCATTTCCTCGAGGCCGGGAAATTCGACGCGATCTGCGCCGCGGCGACATTGCCCGACGCAAATGTCATCGAGTTCGTCAAGAGAGTGCGTGCCTGGCCAACGGCGAGGGAAACGCCGATCATCGTACTGACCGCGAGCGGCGACGAGAGCTTTGTTTCCGACGCACTCAAGGCTGGGGTAACCGAGGTATTCGGTCGCGGCGATATTCACGCGTTCGCGAGGCATATCAGGGACCTGGCGCGCAGCGCCGGGACCGCGCTTTCGGGGCGCGTGTTGTTGCTCGAGGACAGCGCTGCCATCGCGCTCGGTATCGTGAGGATTCTGTCCAAGGCGGGCCTCGCGGTGCGGGACTTCCGAGCCGGAGGCGATGCAATCGCAGCGTTCGACGCCGACGACTTCGATCTCGTGGTGACCGACGTGGTGCTCGACAACTCGATGAGCGGAATCGTCTTCGTGCGCGAGCTGCGCGGCAAGAAGGGCATGCGAGGCGCTCGTGTTCCGATCCTCGCGATTTCGGGATTGGACGATTCCGCGCGGCGCATCGAGATCCTGCGCGCCGGCGCCAGCGATTTCCTCAACAAACCGATCGTGCCCGAGGAGTTCGTCGCGCGCGTCGGAAATCTGATCGGGCAAAAGCGTCTTCTCGACCAGATCGAGACGCAGCACGCGGAGTTGCGGGCGCTGGCGCTGACGGATCAATTGACGACGCTCTATAACCGGCATTTCCTGCTCGAGGTGGCGCAGATGACCTTGAGCGATGCGCGTCGCCACCGGTATCCGGTAAGCATGGTGGTGGTTGATATTGACCACTTCAAGACGGTGAACGATACCTATGGGCACGCTGTCGGCGACCGGGTTATCGCAGCGGTCGCAGGGGCGATAAAGGCCGCCTGCCGCCGCGAGGACGTCGCGGCGCGCCTGGGCGGAGAGGAGTTCGTGCTGCTGCTGCCGCGCTGTGCGCTGGATCAGGCGCTGGCCAAATCCGAGTGCCTGCGCGGGGAAATCGCGGCGCTGCGGGTGTCCGGGCACGCCGTGACCGCGAGCTTCGGCGTGGCGACGAGTGAAGACGCGGAAATTGCCGATTTCGATGCGCTGTTCGCCCTGGCCGATGCGGCGATGTACCGGGCGAAGCGTGACGGGCGCAATCGCGTGTGTTCCGGCCGGGCCGGCGCGCAGAGCGCGGCGGCGCCGGCGTTCGCCAGCGGCTCATAGGAACCAGACCATCACCCGAATGAATGCCAGGAGTCGAACGATGAATGACGCAACTGTCGGAAATGAGCTCCCGGCGACGGGCGGGGATGGCGAGCAACCGCTGTTCGCGCCGGCCGGAGCGGGCGCGCCGGCGCAGCACGAAGCGTCCCGCACATCGCCGCCCTGGACGGTCGCGGTGATCGACGACGACAAGGCGGTGCACTCGGTGTCGCGGCTGGTGCTCGGCGACTCCTCGTTCAAGGGCCGGCCGCTGCGGATACTGAGCGAGTACTCGGGCGATGGCGCGCGGCGCCTGCTGCGCGACGAGAACGACATATCGGTGCTGTTGCTCGATGTGGTGAT
>JAOUFA010000404.1 GCA_029858545.1 Betaproteobacteria bacterium | reverse complement strand
CGCACGCTCGAGCGTGTCGGCATGCTGATGAACCCGGAGAAGGACACGTTGTTTCTGTTCATCACCGGACACGGCGACGAGGATCACCGGCTCCCCGCGTTTCAGCCGCCGCTCGTGCTCAACGATCTTTCGCCGATCGCGCTGTCGCGCATTCTCCAGGACGCCGGTGTCAAGTGGAAGATTGTGCTCGTCTCGGCCTGTTACTCGGGGGGGTTCGTCGAGCCGCTGCGCGACGACGGGACGCTCATCATGACCGCGGCGGCGGCGGACCGCAGTTCCTTTGGCTGCGACCACGGCAGCGACTTCACCTGGTTCGGCCGTGCCTACTTTCACGACGCGCTTCGCCAGACGCGCTCGTTTACCGAGGCGTTCGCGATGGCGCGCGAAATCGTCGGCAAACAGGAGGCACAGGAGGGGCTTGAGCCCTCGCTTCCGCAGATTTGGCTCGGCGAGCGGCTCGCGCCGCGTCTCAAGTTCTTCGGGGAAAAATAGGGCGGGTGCGCGCGATCTAAATCAGCTTGCCGAGGAGATAGATTCCGAGCGAGAGCAGCACCGTGCTCATGAAGGGAACGTACACGAGACGCCCGCGTACCGGGACGCGAAAGTCGCCGGGCAGGCGGCCCCAGCCCATCTTTCGCAGGCGCGGCGCGAGCGCACCGAAGACGAGCAGGGCGATTAGGACGGTGAGCAGCCATTTCAGCATCAGGGTGTCCTGAAGGGGTCAAAACATCCGCCGCGCGATGACTTGACTCGCGGCTCGAGTGAGCACCGGCCAGTGCGCGGCGTTACACTTGCATCCCGGACTGTCGAACTTCACCGGGGAGCAGGCAATGATCGAACTCTATACGTGGAGCACGCCCAACGGACGCAAGGCGTCCATTATGCTCGAAGAGTGCGGTCTGCCGTACCGCGTGCACAAGATCGATATCAACAAGGGCGAGCAGCACACGCCCGAGTTCCTGGCGATCAACCCGAACGGCAAGATTCCGGCGATCGTCGACCCACAGGGCCCCGAGGGTAAACCGTTCAGTCTCTTTGAGTCGGGTGCGATCCTGGTGTATCTCGCGGGCAAGACGGGCCGGTTCCTGCCCGGATCGGTCGCCGGAAAGTACGAGGCCCTGCAATGGCTGATGTTTCAGATGGGCGGCGTGGGGCCGATGTTCGGCCAGGCGCACCACTTTCTGCGCGCGAAGGAACCCGTGCCCTACGGCATCGAGCGTTACGGGAACGAAACGCGCCGCCTGTACGGAGTGATGGACGCCCATCTCGCCACGCGGCCCTATTTCGCGGGGGAATACTCGATCGCCGACATCGCGATCTACCCCTGGGTGGCGCGCCACGATTGGCACAAGGTGGAGCTTGCCGGATTTCCCCACGTGAAGCGCTGGTACGACAGCGTCGGTGCCCGGCCGGGCGTCGCGCGCGGGATGGCGGTGCCCTAGGAAGGCTCTGCGCAAGCTTCGCTATCGCAGCGAGTTTGCAGCAAGACCTCTTTGCGACGGGAGACTCGCGCGCCGGGTTTCACGCCGTGCGATGCAGATTCTCCCTGCGAGTCGCCTCCAGGATTGCATCGTCGAAAATCGCCACCGCGCGCGTCCAGCCTGCCGAGGCGCCGCGGATCTTGACCGGGAAACAGGCGATCACGAAACCATCGGAGGGCAGCGTTTCGAGGTGACTGAGCTTTTCCAGATGGCAGTAGCCGATGTCGCGTCCCGCCTTGTGGCCTTCCCAGATGAGCTTCGCGTTGCCCGTGGCCTGGTACTTCTCCGCGGTGTGGACGAAGGGCGCATCCCAGCTCCAGGCGTCGGTTCCGGTGAGGCGCACGCCGCGCTCGAGCAGGTACATGGTGGCCTCGTAGCCCATGCCGCAGCCCGCGCTGACATAGTCGTCGTTCCCATAGCGCGATCCGGCGCGCGTGTTGACGACCACGATGTCCATGGGCTTGAGCGCGTGCCCGATGCGCGTCAACTCGGCCTCGACATCCTTTGCCGTCGCGACGTAGCCGTCGGCGAAGTGGCGGAAGTCGAGTTTTACCCCGGGTTGGAAGCACCAATCGAGCGGCACCTCGTCGATTGCGATCGCGCGCTCGGGTTTGCCGGTGCCGCCGTTCATCGTCGGATGAAAATGGTAGGGCGCATCCAGGTGCGTGCCGTTGTGCGTAATGAGCTCGACTTTCTCCACCGCCCAGGCCGCGCCGTCGGGCAGATCTTCTTTCCTGAGGCCGGGGAAGAACGGCGCCAGTTGCGCGAAGCTCGCATCGTGATCCACGTAGGTGATCTTCGGCGTGAATGGCGGCGGGTCCGAGGCCACGTCGTTTTCCAGCGGCATCGAGATATCGACGAATCTGCGTGTCATGGGGGTCTCCGGGTCGGGGTGGTGACGGGCTCGGCTAGCGTCGCGCATGGCGTGCCAGAAAGGCGTTGATGTCCCGGATCCGCAACTGCGGCTCGCCGCGCACCGGCTGACTGCCGACCACGCGGTTCATCCATCGCATGTTGCGCTCCATGCGCGCCACCACCGCCGGCCACTCGGCCGCGGTGTGGCGTCGCGGATCGGGCAATACATGGCACTGCTGGCAGGCGAGCCGGAACGCCTCGCCCGATGGACGGCTGACTTCGGGGGTGCGCCCCGGGTCGAGCGGAGCCTGCGCATGCCTGCCGAGGAAGGCGACGAGCGTTGCCTCCTCTTCGGCACTCGGGGCGAGTACCCCGGCCATCATATCCGCCATCAGTTGGCCCATATTGCCCTTGCCGCGCATGCGCTCGGCCATGCGCGCGACCACCTTGGGCCACTTCTCCGCATGGTGCATCGCCGGGTTGGGAAGATTGTGGCACTGCACACAGTAGCGCCGCAGCAGCCTGGCCCCGGCGGAGTCGCGTTCCGGAATCATCGCGGGCAGGAAGCCCGGTGGCAAGATGCGTTCGAGCATCGGCCCGTACGGGCTGTTCGCCCAGCGCTCGCGCGCGGCGTCGATTTCGCTCTCTCCGTACGCATGGCTTCCGGTCAGCCCGGCGAGCAGCGCGAGAAGGGCGGGCAGGCGTGCAAGCCGGCGTGGACGAAGGACAGGCATCGTCTCAGAGAGTATGCGTTCGGTCGCCGTTTGAGAAGCCACGCAGGGATCGGGTCACGCCGCGGCCGACTGCAAGCAGTTTGAACAGCTCGCCCATTTCAGCGGGTGAAACAAGCCGCTGCGCTTGCGCGGCGAGCGGCGCATAGCGCGCGATATCCGCGGAGTCGGCCTCGCTCAACAGATCGATGAGGCCGCAGTTGACGAGAAATTGCGCCTGGTTGGTATAGCCGAGAATATCGAGCCCGGTGTCGGCCGCGGCATGCGCGAGCGCGCTGAAGTCGACATGCGCGGTGATGTCCTGCAGGCCGGGATGAAAGAACGGGTCGCCGTGCGCGGTGTGGCGATAGTGACACATCAGCGTACCCATCGAGCGCTGCGGATGGTAGTACTCGTGCGCGGGAAAGCCGTAATCGATGAGGATGATCGCGCCCGTGTCGAGACTGGCGCCGAGCGCGCGCAGCC
>JAOUFA010000403.1 GCA_029858545.1 Betaproteobacteria bacterium | reverse complement strand
CCTTGCCTTGCTGGAACTCGCGCGGCGCATCGCACGTCTGAGGGCCTTTCGTATCGTCGATCTGGCGCAAATCGACACCGCGCTTGCCGCGCGCTGAGCATCCGCACAGGCAGGCACGTGCCGGGTCATAATTCCGCCATGCGCGCCAACAGCTCCCGTCCGACCGTTCCCGAGAGCGAAATCGAGCTCACTGCCGTGCGCGCGCAGGGTGCCGGTGGGCAGAACGTCAACAAGGTCGCCAACGCCGTGCATCTGCGTTTCGATGTGCGCGCCTCGTCGCTACCCGAGTTCATCAAAACGCGGCTGTTGCATCTGGGCGACTCCCGCATCACGCGCGACGGCGTGGTGGTCATCAAAGCACAGCGCCATCGCAGCCTCGAACTCAACCGTGCCGAGGCAGTCACCCGGCTGCACGCACTGATCTCCATCGCCGCGCACGTCCCCAAGCAACGCAGGCCCACGCAGCCGACACGCGCGTCGAAGAAACGGCGCAGCGAAGGAAAGACCCGGCGCTCTCAGGTGAAAGCGCTGCGCGCGAGGGTCATCGATCGCTGAGGATCGTTCTTGATCGCGCATTCGCCGGATAAACGAAATGTATTTCCGGCGGCAAAGCCGCTGAATCGGTCGATTCGGAAGATATTTCTCACGTTGCCGACAGACCCTGACAGACCCTGACAGATGTCGGACTTGTCCTACGTGGACTACCCGGCTTCATCCTACATAATTCGCGCCGCTTCGCCGCTACGCTCTGCCTCACATTGAGGACGCTGCGGCACGACCGCGAATATCCGGAGACGAAAGATGGCGAACCAACTGACGAAAGACGAGAAACCCTTCGATGCGTTGGGCAACTCAGGCACCAACCAGTGCCTTTTCTACGTTTTCAGCATCGGTGGCATCGAATACGCGCTCGGCGCTCACAACGTGATCGAGATCCGCGATCCCGAACCCGTGATTCCGGTGGGAAACGCGCCCGCATTCGTGCGCGGCGTCATCCCGCTGGGCGGCGCACTGGTGCCGGTGGTGGACCTGAGAACACTGCTCGGTGCGCAAGGCGAGGAACCGTCGGCCTCATCCAGCGTGGTCGTGACCAATCTCCACGGCGGAACGATCGCCCTGATCGTCGATACGGTCTCAGGCCTCACTGCGTTGCAGCCCGATGAAACGCGACCATTGCGAGACATTGCACTGGGTGACGGCATATTCCTGCCACGGCAGAGAAAGCCGCGCAACAGCAAAGTCGCCGTGCCGGTTCTGCACTAGGAAATCGCAAGCCGGCCCGGCAACGCTGCCCGGCGGGCTTCATCGTCTCGCTGGACCAGGTACCTGATCCAGCGCATCCGGGACTATCGCATCAGTACGGGGTTCAGCGTCGGCCCGAATTCGCCGGGCGGCTGCCGCCGCGCTTCCATTCGTCGCGTCGCACCGGTGCACCTGCGCCGCCACGCGGCGCAGGACGCGCTCCCGAGGTACGCTCGACGCGCGCTCCGACAGGGCGCGCCGCCGGCTCCAGACCGGCAATTACGGCAATGCGCATCGCATTGCCCGTATAACGCTCGATCGTGCGCATGAGATATTTCTCGCGGTGCGCGAGCAGCGTCACGGCGATTCCCGTGCGCCCGGCGCGCCCGGTGCGACCAATGCGGTGCACATAGTCCTCGGCCTGGCGCGGCGCATCGAAGTTGATGACATGACTGATGCCCGGTACATCGATGCCACGCGCGGCAACGTCGGTCGCCACCAGGATGTGCATCCTTCCGTCGCGCAGACGCTGCAGCGTCATCGTCCGTTCGCGCTGACGCATATCGCCATGCAGCGCGGCGGCGGCAAATCCCCGCTCGACGAGCGCCCCGGACAAGGCTTCCGCGGAGCGCTTGGTCGCGGTAAACACCAGCGCCTGCTTCACCTCGGTGTCGCGTAGAAGCGCGTCGAGCAGGCGCGACTTATGCGCATCGTCGTCGGCGAAAATCGCACGCTGATCGATCTTCGGCTCGATCGCCCGAGACGGTGCAATGTCGATGCGTTTCGCGCTGCGCGTGACGCGCTGCGCGAGGCGACCGACCACGCCCTCGAGCGTCGCCGAGAAGAGCAGCGTCTGGCGCGTCGCCGGAGTCCGCGCGACGATGGCGTCGATATCCTCGACGAAGCCCATGTCGAGCATGCGATCGGCTTCGTCGAGCACCAGGACTTCAAGGCGCGAAAAGTCGATACGGCCGCGATCCAGGTGGTCCTTCAGCCGGCCCGGGGTGGCGATCACCACATCGACCGGCTTGCTCAACTGCTTGAGTTGCAGACCGTAGGGCGTGCCACCGACCAGGCAAGCGGTACGCAAACGCTGCGCGCTGCCGTATCCATTGGTGGCTTTCTGCACCTGCTGCGCGAGCTCGCGCGTGGGCGTGAGCACCAGCATGCGAGGGCCGATACCGCGCGCGGCCGCCGGCCCGGATACGATGCGGTGCAGACCGGGCAGCATGAACGCGGCAGTCTTGCCGCTGCCCGTCTGCGAAGACACCAGCAGATCGCTTCCCGCAAGCGCGGCAGGAATCGAGGCACGCTGCACCTCGGTCGGTTCCAGGTAGCCGAGGGAGGCGAGGGTTTCCAATAACGACGGGTGCAGGCCGAGGCTCGTAAAGCTCATGATCATCCTTTCAAAGGGTGCGTCGGGACGGGGCGCGACATCGCCTCGTCTCGCTGTTTCACTAATCGGCACCAACTGGAAAGACGCGATGCCGAAGCGAAAGGAGATCTTTCGATGGGCTCTGCGAGAGAGTCGGAGCAGAATTGTCGGGTTGCTGCGTCGCAGCAAGGGCGCGGACTTTACGCGAAAATGCGTCCGGAGGCGAGCGTTTTTTTGCCGATCGAAGGAACAGGAGAGAATGAGTGCAGAATGCGAACCCATGCCGGTTCAAAGTGCTCGCATACGTGCCACGGCCTACGCGGCGATACTGCTGTGTCTGCCGGCCGGCGCGGCGACCAACCGACCCAGATGCCATGCCTATGATGGCGATACGCTGTACTGCGGCCGCGAAGTCATCCGGTTGCAGGACGTTTATGCGGCCGAACTCGATCAGTCCGGCGGACGCGAGGCTCGCGGCAAACTTCAAAGCATCATCCGTTCGGGAGATCTGAGAATCGTACGTCACGGCAAGGATCGCTTTGGCCGCACGCTGGCCGACCTCTACATCAACGGACGCAAGGTCGTGCAGCAGGATATCGGTCCGCGCGCCGGGCGGGGTCTGCATTCGCGCTACGCTTCGCGACCACGATGAACGCCGATCTGCTTCGTTTCGCGCGCTTGTTGCTCGCGCCGGCTGCCATTCTTGTGGCCGCGGCGCTCGCGCAACCCGCGGCGTCGGCGCTGCCCGCGTCGTTCTCGGGGCTGCGCGATTACTGGCCGTACCTGATTCTGCCGCTCGGTGCCGCGGTGAGCCTGTTGTTCAATCGCGGCCGCATCTTCGTGGCAGCGAGCTCGCTGCTGATCGGCTACGCGGGATATCATTTCTCTCGCTCGTTCGGCGAGACGAGCTTCGCATT
>JAOUFA010000402.1 GCA_029858545.1 Betaproteobacteria bacterium | reverse complement strand
AGCACCCCGATGTAATCGCCCTGTTCGGCATTTGTAGGCTGGCGTAGCGCGGATTCGCGTTGTTACGTTAGGCTACAAATCCGCCGCACAATGCGCGGGTTTGCCGATATAAAGGTGACATGGAAACCCCCGATCACATTCTGGTCGTCGACGACGATGCCGAGATCCGCGGTCTGCTCGGGGAATACCTGCGCAAGAACGGTTACGAAGCGAGTGTGGTCCCGGACGGCAAGGCGATGTGGGCGGTGCTCGCGCGTGCCAAGGTCGACCTGATCGTGCTCGACCTGATGCTGCCGGGCGAGGACGGCCTCACGCTGTGCCGCAAGCTGCGCGGCGACTCGGATACGCCTGTCATCATGCTGACCGCGCGGGGCGAAGAAACCGATCGCATCGTCGGCCTCGAAATGGGCGCCGACGACTATCTCGCCAAACCCTTCAGTCCGAGGGAGCTGCTCGCGCGCATCAAGAGCGTGCTGCGGCGGGCACGCAGCCTGCCGCGCAACCTGCGCGCCGACCACGCCGGCCGCATCGCCTTCGCGGGCTGGCGCCTGGACACGGTGGCGCGCCACCTGGTGTCGCGCGACGACGTGGTCACGTCGCTCTCGGGAGCGGAGTTTCAGTTGCTGAAGATCTTCCTCAGCCACCCGAACCATGTGCTCACGCGCGACCAGCTGATGCTGCTCTCCAGAGGTCGCGAAGCCGACCCGCTCGATCGCACGATCGACATCCAGGTGAGCCGGCTGCGGCACCGGCTGGGCGACGATCCCGCCGACCCGCAGATCATCAAGACCGTGCGCGGCGAGGGCTACGTTCTCGCCGTGGCGGTCGAAGTGGAGCGCTAGTGCGACTGCTGCCGCAAAGCCTGTTCGGCAGGCTGGTCCTGGTGCTGCTCGCCGGACTGGTCCTCGCGCAACTTGCCACGGGTTACATCAATCTGACCGAGCGCGGCCAGTTACTGTACGAGGCGGGCGGCATGCGGCTCGCGCAGCGTATCGCCGACATCGGCAGGCTGCTCGATTCGCTGCCGCCCGTGGAGCGCCGCCAGGTTGTCGCGATCTTCAACGCACCGCCGCTGACGATATCGCTCGACCGTCCTCCCATGGCAGCGGAGCGCGCATCGCGGGAGGCCGATTGGCACCAGTCCATGTTCACCGCCGTGCTGCGCCGTGCGCTCGGCGACGAGATGCCGGCCAGGGTTGTCCGGCGCGAGGGCGCAGCGGAGAACTTCCGCCCACCGGGCATGCCCGGTCCGCCCGACATGCCGATGATGCCGCATCGCTTGGGCGGCTACGGCATGCATGATTTTTCGCCGCGGGGCGCTTTCTTCACCGTTCAGATCGCGTTGCGCGACGGCAGCTGGGCGACCTTCGACACCTTTCTTTCGCCTCAGACCGCGGCGATACCCGTTCGCGTCGCACTGACGCTGCTGATCCTGCTGGTCAGCGTTGTCGTGGTGTCGCTGGTCGCGGTGCGGTGGGTGACCGGGCCCTTGTCCTCGCTCGCGCGCGCTGCGGACAAGCTGGGCGCGGACATCAACCGCCCGCCGCTTCCGGAAACGGGACCGCTCGAAGTGCGGCATGCCGCGCGTGCCTTCAACACCATGCAGGGGCGCCTGGCGCGCTTCATCGCCGATCGCACGCGCGTTCTCACCGCCATCTCGCATGATCTGAAGACGCCGATCACGCGCATGCGACTGCGCACGGAGTTGCTCGACGACGAGGCGGTGCGTGGAAAGTTCGAAAAGGATCTCGATGAAATGGAATCGATGGTCACGCAGACGCTCGACTTCATGCGCGATACGAACTCAAGCGAGGCGGTGCAGCGCGTGGACCTCGAGGCCTTGCTCGAGAGCCTGCAGACCGACTACCAGGAAATCGGCGACACGGTCGAGATCGAAGGCCGCGTCGCGCGGCCCTATGCATGCAGGCCCCGCGCGCTGCGACGCTGCCTGACGAACATCGTCGACAATGCGATCCGCTACGGCAAACGAGCGAGCCTCCGGGTCGAGGACGGCGCCGAGCGAATCGTGATCCGGGTCGTGGACGAGGGACCTGGCATTCCTGAGCACGAAATCGAAAAGGCTTTTGAACCCTTCTTTCGGGGAGAGGCCTCGCGCAGCCGCGACACCGGCGGGACCGGCCTCGGCCTCGGCATCGCGCGCAACATCGCGCGCGCGCACGGCGGCGAACTGTCGTTGCGCAACCTCCCCGCGGGCGGGCTCGAGGCCACACTCATGCTGCCGCGGACCGAACCGGCGTAGTCCGGCGATTCCCGCTTCGATGGCCGCATCGCGACTTTCCGCGCCGGTCGCATTTGCAGGGTATCCTCGCCGCATGTGGCGCACCCCCCCCCGAGCGAAGGAACCTCATTTGAATGTACTTAAGGAACGGCTGCGCGCGCTCGGGCCGGCGATTCTCGGCGGGCTGCGCCGCGGAATCGAGAAGGAGAGCCTGCGCGTGCGGCCGGACGGGGCGCTCGCGGCGACGCCGCATCCGGCGGGGCTCGGATCCGCGCTCACACACCCGCGCATCACCACCGATTTCAGCGAATCGCAGCTCGAACTCATCACCGGCGTGCACTCCAGCGTGGACGCCTGCGTGCAGGATCTCACCGAGATCCACCAGATCGTCTACCGCCATCTTGGCGATGAAGTGCTGTGGAGTGCGAGCATGCCTTGCCGGCTTCCCGAGGACGAGGCGATTCCGATCGGCCGCTACGGGCATTCCAACGTGGGTAGCGCGAAGACCGTGTACCGCCTCGGTCTGTCGCATCGCTACGGCCGGCGGATGCAGACCATCTCGGGAATTCACTACAATTTCTCTCTGCCCGAGGCGGCCTGGGCGACGTTGCGAGCACACATCGGCGGCCCGAACGAGGCGTACTTCTCGCTCATCCGCAATTTCCGGCGCCACTCATGGCTGCTGCTCTACCTGTTCGGCGCCTCCCCGGCGGTGTGCGCGAGCTTCGTGGCGGGCCGCGAGCACGAGTTGCAGGTGCTGAAGGAAGGCACGCTCTTTATGCCAGCAGGCACATCGCTGCGCATGGGACGCCTGGGTTATCAGAGCGATGCGCAGTCCTCGCTCGCGGTGAGCTACAACAGCCTGGCGAGCTACGCCGCGTCGCTGCGCGAAGCGCTCACGCAGCCGTATCCGCCGTACGAGGCGATCGGTATCCGCGAAAGCGGCTCCGCAACAGGAAACGTCGCACGCGTCGCGGGCGATGTCGCCGCCACTTACCGCCAGCTCGCCACGAGCCTGCTGCAGATCGAAAATGAATTCTACGGCACCGTGCGGCCCAAGCGCCGTATCAACCACGGCGAGCGCACCCTGCACGCGCTGCTCGCGCGCGGCGTCGAATACGTCGAAGTGCGCTGTATGGATCTCGATCCTTTCATTCCGATCGGCATCGCCGCGGTAACGATGCGCTTTCTCGACGTCTTTCTCCTGCATTGCCTGCTTTGCAACAGCCCGCCCGAGACGCCGCAGGAAATCGCCGCCATCGCGCGCAACCAGCATCGTGTCGCCGCGCGCGGCCGCGAGCC
>JAOUFA010000401.1 GCA_029858545.1 Betaproteobacteria bacterium | reverse complement strand
TTCGGCATCCTGCCGTTCCACGACGAGACGCGTGGGCTGGCCGGGACGGGCGCGTATCGCCCTGACAAATTCTCCCCAGTCATCGACCGGTTTGCCTTCCACATGCGTGATCCGATCCCCGGCACGCAGGCCCGCGCGTTCGGCGACGCCGTTCGGTTCAGGACTTCCCAGCACCGGCAGCGCAGAGAGCTTGAGGCCGATCCGCCCCAGCATATCCTCTTCGGGGACGCCGCCCGCGAAGTTCTTTAGGTCGAGGAGTAGGCCCGCGCTACCGCCGCGCAGGCGGTCCACTTCAAGGGTCACCCGGTCACCTTGCAGCGCCGCTTGAAGCATACGCAGGCGTGCATCCTGCCAGGTCAGCACCTCGCGTCCGTCAATCCGGCGGATCAGGTCGCCACGGCGAACATCGGCGGCAGCCGCAACGCTGCCACTCGCAGGGGCGGCGAGCATCGGCCGCAATTCCGGCAGTCCGGTCATGAACAGTGCGGCGTAGACCACGACGGCGAATAGCAGGTTGAATGCCGGTCCCGCGATGACGATCAGGGCACGCCGGCCGAGTCGCTGGCGGTTGAAGGCACGATGCACCTCTTCCGGGATCACCTCACCGTCGCGCTCATCGAGCATCTTTACATAGCCGCCGAAGGGGATAGCGGCAATCGTCCACTCGGTTCGGTCGGCGCCACGCCTCCACAAGGCAATCGGTCGGCCAAAGCCGACAGAAAACCGCAACACCTTGACATTGCACCAGCGCGCGGCCAGGTAATGGCCGAATTCGTGCACCACGATCATCACGCCCAGTGCGACGATGAAGGCGGCGACGGTCATCAGCATGCTCATGCCGCCTCCCCGAGCGGGAGCCTGACCAAGCGCATGGCGAATTCACGCGCACGGGCATCGGCATCGAGCACGCAATCCATATCGTCCGCGGGAACCGCGTCAATTCCCGCACAGGTAGTCTCGATGACGCGCGGAATATCGTTGAAACGCAACCGTTCCGCGAGGAAAGCTTCGACCGCTACTTCGTTCGCAGCATTGAGGATTGCCGCGGCCGTGCCTCCCGCACGGAGCGCCGCGTAAGCAAGCGCCAGGCAGGGAAAGCGTTTCTCGTCGGGACGCTCGAAGGACAGTTGCCCGATCGCACACAGGTCGAGTTCCCGAGCGCCAGATTCGATGCGCTCCGGAAAGCCCAGCGCATGGGCGATCGGGACCCGCATGTCGGGATTGGAGAGTTGCGCCAAGACCGAACCATCGATGTACTCCACCAAAGAGTGCACGATGCTCTGCGGATGAATCAGGACCTCAATGCGATCCGCCGGCGCATCGAAGAGCCAATGCGCCTCAATGACCTCCAGCCCTTTGTTCATCATCGTGGCCGAGTCGACCGATATCTTGCGGCCCATCACCCAATTCGGGTGTGCGCAGGCCTCTTGGGGCGTAACCGTCGCGAGTTGCTCCACCGGTATACTGCGGAATGGGCCGCCCGAGGCGGTCAGCAGAATACGCCGGACCCTTGCGCGGCCGGTTTGTGTACCCTCATCATTGACGGGCAGGCACTGAAATACCGCGTTGTGCTCACTGTCGATGGGCAGGAGCTGAGCACCGCTTGCGCCGAGTTCACGCATGAAGAGAGACCCTGCCATGACCAATGCTTCCTTGTTGGCGAGCAATACACGCTTGCCTGCCCGTACCGCCGCGAGCGTCGGCGCCAGCCCCGCCGCTCCGACGATCGCGGCCATGACCACTGGGCACGCCGAATCACCCGCAATCCAATCGAGCGCGGACGGGCCAAACAAAAGCTCTCCGCGAAAGCCCGCCTCCGCATAGCGGCGTCCAAGGCTGGCTTCTTCCGCGCATCCCGAGAGCACCGCATAGCGTGGCTGATGACGAAGGCAAAGACCGAGCAACGCGTCCGCCGAGCGGTGCGCGGTCAGCGCGTGAACCGTGTACAGGCCAGGATGGCGCGCCACGACATCGAGCGTGCTCGCTCCAATGGATCCGGTGGCCCCGAGTACCGTTAGGTTCCGTGGCTGCGCCGTTGCGTGCCGGGTGCGCGGGTCCGAAGTCACTTCACACCCACCCAATCGAGCAGCAGGACGGCGACTGGCAAGGTGGAGGTTGTACTGTCGATCCGATCGAGGACGCCCCCATGCCCAGGCAGCAGCGATCCGCTGTCCTTCACCGCTGCCTGGCGCTTGAGCGCCGATTCGAACAGGTCACCCAGCACGCTCAACGCGCAGAGCAGCAGCGCGGCACCAATATAGGGCGGCCAGCGCAGGCTGTCGATTCGCGCCGCCAGTTCGACATAGAAGACCGCGACCAGCACCGCATAGCTCGCGCACGCGAGCATTGCTCCTGCGACACCTTCCCATGTCTTGCCCGGACTGATGCCAGGCGCGAGCTTGTGGCGACCGAAAAGACGTCCACTGAAATACGCGGCGGTGTCGGCGACCCAAATGAGGACCAGTATCCCCAGCAATTGAACCCCCGGTAGCGCGAGCATCGCCAATCCCGCTGGCGCAATGACCGCGACGCCGGTGAACGGCAGCAGCGCCGCACCCGCTCCCGCCGCCTGCCGCACAACGCCGCGGCGCAGCCAGAGTGGCACGATACAAATCCAGAACACGGCCGCCAGGCCGAAGATCACTCTCTCGGGCGACTCCGCAGCGGAAATCGGCCATATCAGCGCGCTCGACGCGGCAAACGCGAGCGCAAATCCTGTTGCGTACAGTATCGACCCGCGCGTTGAAAAACGGCACAAGCGTGCCCATTCCCATGCCGCGATACCCATGATCACGATCACCAGCACCGCAAATTCGTTGCGGTCGAGCAGCAGGATCGCGGCCAGAAATCCGGCAAGCAACGCGATCGCGGTAAGAATTCTCGAGAAAAGCAATTCGCTCAGCCAATAGCGCTCGCTGCGGGGGGCTCGTCCGGCGCAGCGGTTTGTGTGCCCAGTGCCTCCCGCAACTGTTCGCTGGTCCGCCCGAAGCGCCGCTCCCGCTGGCGATAGGACCGGATCGCAGTATCAAGCGCCTGTACACCGAAATCCGGCCACAGGGTGTCGGTGAAATACAGCTCGCTGTAGGCGAGCTGCCAAAGAAGGAAATTGCTGATTCGCTTCTCACCGCCGGTGCGGATGAACAGGTCCGGTTCGGGGGCGTAGGCCATCGACAGATAGGGAGCAAGCACCGCCTCCTCGACCCCCTGCGCCACCGCCTCGGGATGCTCGCGCGCCAGCCGCGACAGTGCCTGCAGGACGTCCCAGCGACCGCCGTAATTCGCCGCGATAGTGAGGGTGAGTTTGCGGTTGCCGGCGGTCAGGTTCTCGCCATTTTCGATCAACGCACGAATTCCGGCATCGAAGCGCGACAGGTCGCCCACCACTTTGAGGCGGACCGAGTTGCGATGCAGGCGAGTGATCTCGCTGCTCAACAGTCCATGAAACAGTTGCATCAACAGCGACACCTCCTCGGGAGGGCGGCGCCAGTTTTCCGAGCTGAAAGCGAATACGGTCAGATACTCGATGCCGCGCTCTATACAGGCCTGTACGGTGCGACGC
>JAOUFA010000040.1 GCA_029858545.1 Betaproteobacteria bacterium | reverse complement strand
AAGCAAAAGGCCCCTTGCAGAGGGGCCCGAGCTCGCCAGCGAGCGACAGGGAGAATTCTACCTCAGGCTGACCGGATGGATCCGGTCGCCGGGCGGGGCATGCCCACCTGGCACGGGCATTCCCGGGCGCTAGTTCTTCGCCGGCGCCGGCGTGGGCTCGGCGGCCGTGCCATGCGGCGCGCCGTGCGCGGTGAGGATGATTTCGACGCGACGGTTACGCCGGCGATTGGGCGCGCTGTCGTTGGGGGCGACGGGACGGTACTCGCCGTAGCCGACGGCCTCGAGGCGCTTCGGGTCGATGCGCCCTTGTACCTGGAAGTAGCGCACCACGCTCGCCGCCCGGGCGGTGGACAGCTCCCAGTTCGAGAAATACTGGGCTTTCAGCTTCTCGCTGATGCGCACGTTATCGGTGTGTCCTTCGACATGAATCTGCTCGTTCCCGCTCGCGAGCGCCGGCGCGAGCTTGCCCAGCACCTTTTCTCCCGCCGGGAGAATCTCGGCGCTTCCCGAGCGGAACAAAATGCGGTCCATTACCCGCACGGCGAGCTGCCCGCGCAACTGACCGATCTCGACGTCGCGGCTTGCCAGTTCCTTTTCCATGCTCGCACGCAACTCCGCCTCGCGCGCCTTGAGCCGCTCGGCGCTGTCACTCGCGGCTTTTGCGACCTTTGCGTTGGCGGCGGCCACCTCGGCCTGCTTTTGAGCGAGCGCGGCGCTTTTCTCCTGCCCCCATAACACCGCAGCGGCGGCGAGCGCCAACGCGATCGCCAGACCAACTCCGAGCGCGATATCGAGTCTGAATTTCATGGCCAATCTCCCGGTCGGCTATCGACAAACAGGCAATACGACGATCCCGCGATGGCGTCAGCGCAAATCATGAAGCGTAGGCATCGCCGCGGTCAAGCATACGGCACGGAGCGCCGCGCTCGCGATCAGGCGGGGCGCCCCCGCTCGATGCGTACCCCGACGCAACGCGCGCTCGGAACGATCCCGGCCTTGGTGATCTCGATGCGCACCCAGATCGCGCCGAAGCGGGCCATGATCATGTCCGCAATCTGCTGCCCCAGCGGCTCCAGAAGACGGAAACGGTGCTGGGCGAGGATCTCCTGGATCGCCGCGACGACCGCCGCATAATCGACGGTGTCGGCGAGTTGGTCGGTGCGGCAGGCCCGGATCTCGGCAAGGCCGATCTCTATGTCGAATTCGAGCGGCTGCGGATGGCGGCGCTCGCGCTCCGGCACGCCGATCACGGTATCGATGCGAAGATCACGAATATAGATGACGTCCATGGGCTGAATTGTAATCGGGGACTGACCACGCTTAGTCCGCGATTCGCCAGCCGGAAGCAAACAACCGTGGTCTGTCCCCCTATACTTGGCCGATATGCCTAGCGCCCAGGGTAGCTCCCCGCCCGACCGAATCACCCAGCCCGCCGCCGCGTACCGGACCCGGGCATGGCTTGCGATGGGAGGCTTGACCGCCTTTTTCGCGCTGTATCTTTCGCTCGCCGCCTGGCTGGTGCTCATCGCCTGGCGGCTCACCCTTGGCGCGAATGCGGGCGCGCAAGGCGTCGTCTGGGGTTACGTGGCGGGCGGCGGTGTGGCGTTTCTCGCGCTGGTCCTGATCAGGGCGATGTTCTTCGTTCGACGCGGCGGGAACGCCGACAACCTGGAGATCACCGCGCGCGAGCAGCCGCGCCTGTTCGAGTTCCTGCATCAACTCGCCGACGCGGCGGGCGCGCCGCGCCCGCATCGCGTATTTGTGTCGCCGCGCGTCAACGCCTGCCTGTTCTACGACCTGTCTGTCTTCAACCTCTTCTTGCCGCCGCGCAAGAACCTGGAAATCGGCCTCGGCCTGGTGAATGTCCTCACCCTCGGCGAGCTGCGCGCGGTGCTCGCGCACGAATTCGGTCATTTTTCGCGAAGGACGACGGCAGTCGGGCGCTGGGTATATGTCGCTCTTCAGGTGGCCGCGCAGCTCGTCGCGAGGCGCGATGCACCGCATCGTCCGGCGCGGTTTCTCTCCGGCCTCGACGCGCGCCTCGCCTGGATTGGATGGCTACCAAGACTGCTTGCCTGGTCGATACGGTCGCTGGTCGAATCTGCATTCTCCGGCGTGCTGATGATGCAGCGCGCGCTGTGGCGCGAAATGGAACTGCAGGCCGACTCGGTCGCGGTGTCGCTCACCGGCAGTAACGCGCTGATTCACGCGCTGTACCGCCTGCAGGCGGCCGACGATGCCTGGGAGCGAACGCTCGAATTCATCAACGGCGAGTCGTCCAAACGCCGCGCAACGCGCGACGTGTTTGCGATTCAGCGCAGGATAATCGGTCACCTGGGGCCGCTCCTCGGCACCGACGACTACGGTGCGGCGCCACCGGTTCCCGGCGAACATCCCGAATTGCATCGCGTCTTCGCCGCCGATCCCGTGCAGCCGCCGCGCATGTGGTCCGCGCACCCTCTCAATCACGAGCGCGAAGAGAATGCAAAGCGCGTCTACGTCGAGACGCCGATCGATGCACGCAGCGCCTGGGAATTGCTCGAGCATCGGGCCGGGTTGCGCGAACAGGTCAGCGCGTCCCTGCTGGGTGTCCATGACGCCGGTGTCGCCGCAAACACTGACTCGCTCAATACACTCGATCGCCAGTGGAGGCGCGAGTCCTACAAACCCGCGTATCGCGGCGCCTATCTGGACCGCTCGGTCGTGCGCCATGTCGCTGCACGCGAGCAATTGTACGCCCCGCGCGGAGCCGCGGCGGTCGGCAGTTCGACGCTCACCGAACTCGATGCGCTCTACCCCGATTCGCTCGCGCAGGACGTCGAACGCCTGCGTCGTCTCGAGCGTGAGTGGTCGCAGCTCGAATCGCTGCGCGAGCGCGCGCCGGGCGGGACGATCCGGTATCGCGGCAGGCCGCTGATGGAGACCGCGCTTCCGCGCGCCTCCAGGGAAGTCGAACGAGAGCTCGCCGCGCAGCGCGCGAAATTGCACGAGCACGACCGCCGCTGCCGCAGCGCGCACCGCGCCGCCGCGGCAATACTCGGCGCCGACTGGGAAGCCTGGCTGCTCGGACTTGGCGGAGTGCTGCACTACGCCGAGCACACCGAGGCCAACCTGCGCGATGCGCACACTGCGCTCGCCGGCGTACTCGCTCTCGAATCCGGCGCGGGACGCGTCAGCTCTAAGGGAGCCGAGCGTGTGCTCGTCGCGGCGCGCGAGGTGCACGACCTGCTCACGCAACTCTACGCGCACGCCGGGTCGCTGACCCTCGACGCGTCGCTGCTTGCGCGACTGGAGGCGCCGGGCTGGCGCGAATTGCTCGGCGAACTCAGATTGAACGCGCCGGACCGGAACGGGCTCGCCGAGTGGCTCGACGCGATCGACGACTGGTTCGACCACGCCACCGGCCTGCTCGCGGCCTTGGGCTCCGCCGCCCTGGAACAGTTGCTCGAGGCGGAGGCCGTCGTGGCGCGCCACCTGCGCGAAGGGGGAGACCCTGGCAAGGCACCCGGCTGCTCGCACCTGCCCGAGGCCTATCCGACGCTGCACGCCCGCAGCAAGCGCAAACAGTCGAGCGGTCCCGGATGGTGGACACGCTTTCAGGATGCCGAGGGTACCCCGGCCGCGCTTGCGCGCCTTTGGGTGGCGGGCACGATGGTCGGCGGCGTGCTGGTTCTGGGCTTCAGCGTCGGCGCCGCGAGCGTGACGGTGTACAACGGCCTCGCGCGTCCGATCAGGGTGTCATTCGGACCGCAGCAGCTTCAATTGCGTGCGTTTTCCTACGCGCGCCTGGAAGTCGCGGCCGGCCAGCGCTATCGCGTCGAGGCACGCAGCCTGCAGGGCAATGCGATCGAGTCATTCGAGGCGACGACCGATCGCGGCTTCGTGCACCATGTCTACAACGTTGCCGGCGCCAGTCCACTCGTCGAATGGAGCGCGGCCTACGGCAAGGCGCAGGCAAGTCCGCCGCGCGGACTGGGCGCGGCGCGCTGGACGCGCACCGCGGCGCAGGTGGTCTTCGGCGAACCGCCCAGACAGGTGGCGAGCCAGCCGGGGGGCTCGACGCGATGGGTGTTGTCCGGGTACGGCGAAGGCATGCCGGGGCGACTTCTCGCCATGCTCGGGGACGAGGCCGAACGAAGGAAGCTTGTCGTCGCGCACGCCCGCTGGGATTCGGCCACGTCGCGTTACGCGATGCTCTGGCTGAGCGCGGCCGCGGAGTTGCCAGAGATCGCTTCGATTCTCGCGTTGCGGCTGAAGGAGGATCCGCGCGACATGCTCGCGCTGCGTCTCGAATTCGATACCGCCCCGGAGGCAGCCCGGTCCGCGGTGTGCGCGCGCCAGCGCGCGCTCTTCGGTACGACAGCCGGCAACCGCTACCTTGCGATACGCTGTATCCGGGACAAGGAAGCGCGTGACGCGGCCTACCTGAAGGCAAGCGCCGCCGCGCCGCAGGACGGCTGGCTCGCCTTCGCCGCGGGGCAGGTGCACGGTGAGCAGGCTCGATGGCAGAAGGCTCTTGCGAGTCTCGATATCGCACGCCGCCAGATCCCCGCGTTGGCGAGCAGCGTCGTGGTCGACATCATCCGCCTCAGGCGCCTGCTCGACGATGACGTGAGCCGCGCAATCGCCGAAGCAAAGGGCAGCTCGGAACTGCTCGACTTTCTGCTCGGACTGGAAAATGGCGAGATCCCCGGCGACCCGCCGCTCAAGGCCTACGCCGAGCTTGCCAGGGGTCGGCTGGCGCAGGCGCTGCGGATCGCGCGGGCGCGACCCGAGACCGAAGCACGGGTGCTGCGTCTCGCGGCCGCCTCCGACGGCGCGACCGAGGAGATGGTGTCGCGCGCACTCGCGCTGGACATCGCTCGCGGCATCGACCGCGACACGATGTGGACCAGCCTCGCACTCGCGGCGCGTGCGCAGCACGACCTCGCTCCCTACATCAGAATTCTCGGCAGGCATGCCGGCGATGCGCGCACGCCGAGGATGCTCGAATTCCTCCAGATCCTGCGCCGAAACGGCGATCCCGAAACCGCGCAGAAGTTGCTGGACGGATTTTCCCCCGAATTGCGGGCCCAGGCCTACAGCCTCGGTCTCGTCATGCTCGGCGAAAAAGCTCCCGCACAGTGGCGCGTGGCGGCAAAGCGCCTGCTCTTTGCCTCGGAGCGGCCCTACTTCAACTGAGTCGATCGGTGCCGCGCGCGCGCCTCAGGCCGCGGCGATCACCTTCTGGTGCTGCTCGCCCAGGCCCTGGATACCGAGCGCCAGGGAATCGCCCGGCTTGAGAAACACCGGCTCGGGTTTGACCCCCAGACCCACGCCCGGCGGCGTGCCGGTGGTGATGATGTCGCCGGGCAGCAAGGTCATGTACTGGCTGACGTAGGACACCAGCTTCGCCACCGAAAAGATCATCGTTCGGGTATTGCCCTTTTGCATGCGCTTGCCGTTCACGTCGAGCCACATATCGAGATTCTGCGGATCGGCGATTTCGTCGGCGGTCACCAGCCAGGGACCGATCGGACCGAAGCTGTCGCAGCCCTTGCCCTTGTCCCACTGCGAGGACTGCATCTGGAAGGCGCGCTCGGAAACGTCGTTCACCACGCAATAGCCGGCGATGTATTCGAGCGCCTTGTCCTCGGGAACGTACTGGGCCTTGCTGCCGATTACCGCTCCGAGTTCAACCTCGTAGTCGAGCTTGGTCGAACCGCGCGGCTGGATGATGTCGTCGTCGGGACCATTGATGCAGGTGGTGGCCTTCATGAACACGACGGGTTCGCTCGGGATCGGCAGACCCGCCTCCTTTGCGTGATCGATGTAATTCAGACCGATCGCGACGAACTTGCCGATCCCGATATACGGAACGCCCAGCCGCGGATTGCCGTTCACCACCGGAAGCGATTCGGGCCGGATCTTGGTCAGCGTCTTCAGTCCGCGCGGCGAGAGTTCGCCGGGGCCGATCTGCTCGACGATCTTGCCGAGGTCGCGCAGCCGCCCTTCCGAATCGATTACTCCCGGTCTCTCGTAGCCGACCTTCCCGTAACGAACGAGTTTCATGCATGCCTCGGTTATTGTTTCGACAGCTGCGGATTATACCGGCAGGCGCGATCCTGCATTACGCGCGCCACTTGATCGAACAGCCGATCGACGGGTTTTGCTCCGCCGGCCCCTTGCCGGTCCGCGCCACGGCGCACATCGCCTCGAACAGCTCGCGTCGCACGTTGGGCAGCGACTCCTTGCGCGAGGCATCGAGCCGCCCGCGGTATTGCAGTTCCAGCCGCGCATTGAAACCGAAAAAGTCGGGCGTGCACGCCGCAGCGTAGGCCCTTGCGACTTCCTGAGTTTCGTCGAATACATACGGAAACGGAAAGCTCCTCTCCCGCGCCACGCGTCGCATGTTGTCGAAGGAATCCTCCGGATAGTCCGCCGGGTCGTTGGACATGACGGCGATCGAGCCGATGCCCTCCAGCGCGAGTTCGCGGCAGTCGCGCACGATGCGTTCGATCACCGCCTTGACGTAGGGGCAGTGGTTGCACAGGAACATCACGAGCAGCCCCCGCGGGCCGCGCGCCGAGGCAGGCGTATGGCGCCGGCCATCGACGCCGGGCAGATCGAAATCGACGGCTTGCCAGCCGAAGTCGCAAACTGGTGCGGAGGCTGCCATGATGGAGATCCTCGTTGATGGCGACGCAGGAATGCTAGCACCCTCGCCCGGGCGATGGCAGGCCCCGTGAAGCCGGTGCGCCGCTAGAATGCGGGCATGCCATCCGATCGGCCGGTGCGCGGCCTGCGCCTCTACCTCGACACACCGCTGCGCGAGGGCCTGCGCCTGGAACTTCCGGCGGAGGCGGCGCATCACGCCGGACGCGTGCTGCGACTGCGCGAGGGAGAGGAGCTGCGACTGTTCGACGGCCGCGGCGGCGAATACCCGGCGACAATCGAGGCGATTGTCCGGGCGCGCGTGACGGTGAGCGTCGGTGCACAGCGTGACATTGAACGCGAATCGCCCCTCGGCATCACGCTCGTGCAGGGCATCTCCTCGGGTGAGCGGATGGACCTGACGATTCAAAAGGCGGTGGAACTGGGCGTGAAAGCGCTTCAGCCCGTGCTCAGCGAGAAGTCGATCGTGCGCCTCGATGCCGAACGCGCGCAGGTCAAGTGCGCCCACTGGCAGCGCGTGGCGATCGCCGCCTGCGAGCAGTGTGGACGAAACCGCATTCCCGAAGTGCTTCCGGTGCGCACGCTCGGCGAATGGTGCCGGACCGGCGGCGGTGCCGCGCTACGACTGCTGCTTTCGCCGCGCACGCAAACTCGCCTGCGCGAGGCGCTCGTGCTGCCCGCGCCGGAAATCGTCCTCGCGATCGGCCCCGAGGCCGGATTCAGCGCCGACGAGGAAGCGATGCTTCACGCGGCGGGCTATGTCGCGGTGCGGCTCGGGCCGCGGGTGCTGCGCACCGAGACCGCGGCACCCGCGGTGCTGGCCGCGCTGAACGCTCTCGCGGGGGACTTCTGACCCGCCAGGAGCGACAAGCGGAACTTGCGCCGCTCCCTTAGAATCCGCTGACCGACCGACGGTTTTCATCGTTACATGACCTCGACCTTCAATCCGGAAGCCTTCGTCCGCTGGTTTCGTCAGGCGGCCCCCTACGTGCACGCGTTTCGCGCGCGTACTTTCGTCGTCGCCTTCGGCGGCGAGATGGTCGCCGATCGGCTGCGTTTCACCCAGTTCATACATGACGTCAACCTGCTCGCGGCGCTCGGCATCCGCCTGGTGCTGGTGCACGGCGCACGACCCCAGGTCGAGGCGGAGCTGAAGGCCAAGGGACTGCGCTCGCGCTACGCGCGCGGCGGCCTGCGCGTCACCGACGAAGCCGCGCTGGTCGCGGTGAAACAGGCGACCGGGACGATGCGCGTGGAAATCGAGGCGTTGCTCTCGCAGGCGCTGCCGAATTCTCCGATGGCGGGGGCGCAGATCCGCGTCGCCTCGGGAAATTTCATTACCGCGCGACCGTTCGGCGTGATCGACGGCACCGACCTCCAGTTCACCGGACTCGTGCGGCGCGTCGACGCGCAGGCTATCGCACGACGTCTGGAAGCCGGCGAGGTGGTACTGGTGCCCCACATCGGCTACTCGCCCACCGGCGAGGTGTTCAATCTCGCCTGGGAAGATGTCGCGCAAAGCGTCGCCATCGCGCTCAAGGCAGCCAAACTTCTGTTCTTCACCGACCGCCTGCCCACCGATGCGAATGGCAAGGTGATCGGCGAGCTGACCGCGCGCGAAGCGGGCGCGCTGCTCAAGAAGGGAGAACTCGGCGTCCAGACCACGCGGGCACTCGAGCACGCGTTGAGCGCGCTCGCCGGGGGCGTGGCTCGCGCGCATCTTGTTTCGCGCCGCGTGTGGGGCGCGACGCTGCTGGAACTGTTCACCCACCAGGGCGTCGGGACGATGATCACCGCCAACCCGGTCGAACAGCTGCGCGCGGCGAAAGTCGAGGATCTGGGCGGCATGCTCGCGCTGATCGAGCCGCTCGAGGCGGACGGCACGCTGGTGAAAAGAAACCGCGAGGTGCTGGAGCGCGAAATCGGCAACTTCTTCGTCATCGAGCACGACGGAGTGATCGTCGGATGTGCCGCGCTGTATCCTTTTCCGAAAGCGAAGAGCGGCGAATTCGCCTGCCTTGCCGTCGCCCCCGAGTATCGCGATGCGGGCTATGGCGAGCAGCTCGTACAAGCCTGCGTGGAACGCGCCAAAGCGCTTCGCATCCGCAAGCTCTTCGCCCTTACCACGCGTGCGGCGCACTGGTTTCTGGATCAGGGTTTTCGTGCCGCCGAACCCGCCGCGCTGCCGGCGGAGCGCCAGGCGCTCTACAACTGGAAACGCGGCTCGAAGGTATTCGTGAAGCGCATATAATCGGCGCGCCGCGAACGATCAGGAGACAAGCATGGCGAGGATGGTGAAGTGCATCAAGCTCGGGCGCGAAGCGGAGGGAATGGATTTTCCTCCGTACCCCGGAGAACTCGGCAAAAGGATATTCGCGAACGTCTCCAAGGAAGCCTGGCAACAGTGGTTGCGCCAGCAGACGATGCTCGTCAACGAAAACCGCCTCAATCTCGCCGATCCGAGTGCGCGCAAATATCTCGTGGAACAAACCGAGCGCCACTTCTTCGGCGAAGGTGCCGATTCGGCCTCGGGTTACGTACCGCCAAAGGGCGGCTGACGGACCCGACGGGCAATCCCGGGTTGCGTCCCCTTAGGTCAGATCTTGCAGGGCCGCGTGGCGCTGCGGGGGCTGCAGGGAGTCCGCGGCGGGCGGGCCATCGCCGGGCCCATTCGCGTCGTCTTGCTTGCCGGCGAGCCTGAATCTCTCCACCGACAAGGCGAGACTCTCGGCCTGGCCGGACAGATTCTCCGCGGCCGACGCCGACTCCTCGACGAGGGCCGCGTTCTGCTGCACGACGCGGTCCATCTGAGTGATTGCATTG
Source organism: Betaproteobacteria bacterium (assembly GCA_029858545.1). GTDB lineage: Bacteria > Pseudomonadota > Gammaproteobacteria > Burkholderiales > SG8-39 > JAOUFA01. Next base: position 5,601 of record JAOUFA010000040.1, on the reverse strand, counting down.
CCCACCTGCTCGATACCCGAGAGTTGCTCCTGCGAGGCCGCGGCGATTTCGGACATGATATCGGTGACCCGTTTGATCGAGGCGACGATCTCCTGCATGGTGCCGCCCGCGCCGTCGGCGAGGCGCGCGCCATCACGCACTTGGCCGAGCGAGTTTTCGATCAAGGTCTTGATTTCCTTGGCCGCGCCGGCCGAACGCTGCGCGAGCGCGCGCACTTCCGATGCGACCACCGCGAAGCCCCTGCCCTGTTCGCCCGCGCGCGCCGCCTCGACCGCGGCATTGAGCGCGAGGATATTGGTCTGAAAGGCGATCCCGTCGATCACCGAAATGATGTCCGCGACCTTGCTCGCCGACTCGGATATGCGGCTCATCGTCGAGACGACCCGCTGTACCGCCTCGCCGCCGCGCGCCGCGACATCGGAGGCGCCGCTGGCGAACTGGCTCGCCTGTCGGGCATTTTCGGTATTCTGCTTCACCGTCGAAGTCAGCTCTTCCATCGAACTCGCGGTCTCCTCGAGGCTCGAGGCCTGTTGCTCGGTACGGCTCGACAGTTCCTGGTTGCCTCGCGAGATTTCGCTCGAACCGATGCGCACCCCCTGCGCCGCGCTCTGGATCGCCGCCACCGCAGCCGCCAGATCGTCCCTCATCTGCTTGAGCGCGTACAGCAAGCTCGATTGATCGCCCGCATCGACCCTCACCTCGACCGAAAGATCCCCGCTCGCGACGCGTTTCGCCACCTCGGTCGCATAGCGCGGTTCGCCGCCCAACTGGCGCGTGATCGAACGCGTCAGGAACAGGGCCAGCAGGACTCCGATGATGAGCGACGCAACCACCGTTGCGACGAGCACCGCGGTAAGGCGGGACTCCACCGCTTCGAGCGCCGGAACAATTCCGCCGATCCGTTTGATCGATGCGGTGAACAGTTCGTTCATCAGGCGCTCGGTCTTCTCCACGTCGTCCTTGTACGCGTCGAGGCCGCTACTCGCCTCCTGAGGCGTCTTGAACTGACCCGCAAGAACCCCGAGGTAGGTCGTCTCGATGCCCTGCTGATAATGGGTCAGGGCGGACTTCACCTCTTCGATGCTGCGCAGTTCCTCAGGCGTCGCACGCGGACTCGCGATCTCGAGTTGCTCCTGAAGCTGCGTGGAGTTCTGGCCCCATTGCCGGCGTGCGATGCGCGCCTGGGTACTCTGCGTGGCACCCAGTACTATTTCCTTTTCGAAGCGCCGCAGAGCAACCACCCGATTGTGCGCAAGCGCCACCGCCTCGGCATAGCGCACGTCGTGCTCGACCAGTTGCTGAGCGGCATCCGACTGGCGCGTCACCCCTAGCCATGCCACGACCGCGAGCAAAATCACACAGCCGATCAACGCGCCGAATCCCAGCGCGAGCCGGGTCACGATCCTCAGATTTTCCAGCCTGACCATTTCCCCCTCCAGCGCGGATACCCTGCAGGCACGCAGTCTTGCTTACCGTTCCTGGCGCCGCCGCGCAATGCCGCGGCGCGCGGGTCAAACCCGGGCATTCACTCGGAGCAGTCCCGCAGACGTTTCGGCGCGCACCAGGGAGAGTAGGCGCAGCGAACGCGGTCGTGGCCGGTCTTCGGGCAATCGTGACGAAGAATTACAATCCGAAACAGCCACCGGCGAGCCGATTCGGTCGTGACGGGAACGAGAGCCATTCCGCACTTGCGCGCTGTGCATCTTTGCACGCCGCGGGGCATCCCGCGAAACACGCCGCCGCACCGCAGGCGCATCGCTAGCCGAGGATTTCCTTTTCCACGTCCTCGATTGCGGTGTGGCGCACGTCGCGGCCCTTCACCAGATAGACGACGTACTCGGACATGTTCTTCGCATGGTCTCCGATGCGTTCGATCGCCTTGGCGATGAACAGGATCTCCAGCGAGCGCGAGATGCATCGCGGGTCCTCCATCATGAAGGTGATCAGTTGGCGCATCACGGCACGGAACTCGTCGTCCACCGCACGGTCCTGCTTCACCACGCGCATCGCCTCCGAAACGTCGAGGCGCGCGAACGCATCGAGCGCCTGGCGCAACATGGCACACGCGCGGTCCGAGCAGTGCGACAGATCCATGCGGGGCATGTGCAGCCGCTCGGCGCCGTGTATCAGCTTGGCCATGCGTGCGATCTTCTCCGCCTCGTCGCCGATGCGTTCCAGGTCGGTGATGGTCTTGATCACGGTCATCAACAGCCGCAGATCGCCCGCCGCCGGCTGGCGCCGCGCGATGATGTGGCTGCACGCTTCATCGAGTTCCACTTCCAGCGCGTTGACACGGTGGTCGTCGCCGATCACGCGATCGAGCAGCGCCATATCGCCGGAGATCAATCCCTCGGTGGCACGCACGATCTGCTCCTCGACCAGCCCGCCCATCTGCAGCACCCGCGAGCGCACGCTCTCGAGTTCGGTGTCGAATTGCTTGGAGGTGTGTTCGGACATGTAGCCCTCGAATTACGGAGTCAACCCGGAACCAAATCAGCTTATCACAGGCCCGTGACAGCGCGATGACGGGATTCAGACGCCCCGCGCGGCGATGCTACGCACCCCAGCCGGGGCGCCGAGCAGGAGCAAGTCGGCGGGCCGGCGTGCAAACAGGCCGTTGGTCACCACGCCCGCGATGTTGTTCAGCTCGCCTTCCCGCTGCACCGGATCGAGGATCGTCAAGCCGTGGCAGTCGATGATCAGATTGCCGTTGTCGGTGCGGAAGTCCTGGCGCCATTCCGGATCGGCGCCCAGACGGCGCAGTTCGCGGCCGACGTAGCTGCGCGCCATCGGGATCACTTCGACCGGCAGCGGGAACTTGCCCAACACCGGAACAAGCTTCGACGCATCGCAGATGCACACGAAGCGCCTCGCCACCGCGGCGATGATCTTCTCGCGCGTCAGGGCGCCGCCGCCGCCCTTGATCATCGCAAGGTGCTCGGTGATTTCGTCGGCACCATCGATGTACACCGGTAGATCATCGACATTGTTCAACTCAAGCACCTCGATGCCGTGTTTGCGCAGGCGCGCGGCGCTCGCCTCCGAGGCCGCGACGGCGCCCGCGATGCGGTTTTTCATGCGCGCGAGCGCATCGATGAAGAAGTTCACGGTCGAGCCCGATCCGACGCCGACCACCGCATCGGGCACGACGTGTTTGAGGGCCGCTTCGGCGACCAGTTGCTTGAGTTCGTCCTGGGTCATCGCGTGTCCATCCCTGTAGAGGAAGCGGGGCAGCGGCGATTCGCGCCGAACCGGAGCCCGCGAAAGCTTGGTTTCCTATCGGTCTCCCCATTCTCGTACGGTGGCACGTCGCGCCGCAAGAGAATCCAAAGGGGCTTGATTCTTACCCTCGCACCTTCTTCTGCGGAAGCATATCCGTGCACACGCCTTCGTGCAGTTCGGCTGCCATGCCGATCGATTCGCCGAGCGTCGGGTGCGGATGGATGGTCCTGCCGATGTCGGTCGCGTCGGCGCCCATTTCGATGGCGAGCGCGAGTTCGCCGATCAGATCGCCCGCCCCCGTTCCGACGATGGCGCCGCCGACCAGGCGGTGGCTCTGCTCATCGAAGATCAGCTTGGTGAAACCCTCGTCGCGGCCGTTCGCGATCGCCCGGCCCGACGCGCTCCAGGGAAACTTCGCCACACCGATCCTGCCGCCTGCCCTGCGCGCCTCGTCCTCGGTCACCCCGACCCAGGCGATCTCGGGATCGGTGTACGCGACCGAAGGAATCACCCGCGCATCGAAGTGCGACTTCATCCCCGCGGCCGCCTCGGCGGCGACATGGCCCTGGTGCACCGCTTTGTGCGCGAGCATCGGCTGGCCGACGATGTCGCCGATCGCATAGATATGCGGCACGTTGCTGCGCATCTGCGTGTCGACTTCGATGAAGCCGCGCTCGCCGACCGCGATGCCGGCGTGTTCGGCGCCGATGAGCATGCCGTTCGGCACGCGTCCCGCGGCGACGAGCACCATGTCGTAGAGACGCGGCTCGGCGGGCGCCTCGTCGCCGTCGAATCCGACGCGGATGCCTTCCTTCAATGCCTCGGCCTTGACGGTCCGGGTCTTCAGCATCACGCGATCGAAACGCGTGGCATTGAACTTGCGCCATACCTCGACCAGATCGCGGTCGGCGCCCGGCATCAGCACGTCCATCATCTCGACCACATCGAGCCTCGCGCCGAGCGCCGAGTACACCGTTCCCATCTCCAGGCCGATGATGCCGCCGCCGATGACGAGCATCTTCCTCGGGCGGCTGACGAGCTTCAGTGCGCCGGTCGAATCGACGATGCGCGGGTCATCGGGGAGAAAAGGCAGCTTCGCCGCCTGCGATCCCGCCGCGACGATCGCGCTCGCGAAACGAACGATGCGTTTTCCCGATGCGCTTTCCACCGCGAGCCGATGCGCATCGACAAAGCTGCCCACGCCGTGCATCACCGTGACTTTGCGCGCCCTGGCCATCGCCGCGAGCCCTCCGGTGAGCTTGCCGACCACCCTGTCCTTGTGGGCGCGCAGTTTCTCGATGTCGATCTTCGGCTCGGCGTAGGTAATGCCGTGCGCCGCCAGTCCGCGCGCGGCATCCATCACCGCCACGGTGTGCAGCAGCGCCTTCGACGGGATGCAGCCGACGTTGAGGCACACGCCACCGAGCGTCGGATAGCGCTCGACGAGCACCGTCCTGAGGCCGAGATCGGCGGCGCGAAACGCCGCCGAATAGCCGCCCGGCCCCGCGCCGAGTACCAGCACCTCGCAGTCGATCTCGGCGCCGCGGACATCGCTCGCGACGCTCGGCGCCGAAGCAGGGAAGGGCTCGCCCGCGACCGGCGACACGCTCTCCGACGCCGCGGTTTCGAGCGTCAGGATCGCCGCGCCCTCCGACACCTTGTCTCCGACGCGCAACTTCATCTCGCGAACCACGCCGGCTTCGGGCGAGGGAATTTCCATCGTCGCCTTGTCGGATTCGAGCGTAATCAGCGACTGCTCGCGCGCGATATGGTCTCCCGGCTTCACCAGGACTTCCAGTACGGCGACTTCCTTGAAGCCGCCGATATCCGGAAGTTTGACTTCGAGCAAACGGGTCATCGGGGCGGTCAAAGCAGGGAACGGCGAATATCGGAGAGTACCGCGGCCAGATCGCCGGTGAAGTGCGCCGCGGTGGCGCCGTCGATCACGCGATGGTCGTAAGAGAGCGACAGCGGCAGCATCAGGCGCGGCACGAACTCGCTGCCGCTCCATACCGGGCGCATCGCCGAGCGCGATACGCCGAGGATCGCGACCTCGGGCGCGTTGATGATCGGCGTGAACGCCGTACCGCCGATGCCGCCGAGACTGGAAATCGAGAACGTGCCGCCCTGCATGTCGCCGGGCTTTAGCTTCTTTTCGCGTGCGAGCGCCGAAATGTCGCCGAGTTCCTTGGCGAGATCGAACACCCCCTTGCGATCCGCATCGCGGATCACCGGCACCACCAGTCCCTCGGGCGTGTCGACCGCGACGCCGATATGATAGTACTTCTTGACGATCAGGTTTTCGCCGCCGCGATCGAGCGACGCATTGAACTGCGGATACTGCTTGAGCGCCGTCACGCAGGCCTTGATGAGAAAGGC
>JAOUFA010000400.1 GCA_029858545.1 Betaproteobacteria bacterium | reverse complement strand
ATCCGCCCGGTTCGTGGATCGGACTTGAGAGCCTTCAACGCCGCGTACCCGTCCAGCCCCGGAAGATTGATGTCCATCAGAATCGCCGTCGGCAGTTCAGACCGGGCGATGTCAATGCCAAGCTCCGCCGAGCGCGCGTCGCGCAGCAATAGATCCTGCCTTGCCGCGAATACGGCCCGCATCAGCCGCAGATTCGCGGGATTGTCCTCGATATAGAGCACCACGCAACGAGCCGGCTGCGCTGGCCCCGTCCTGGTGATCTCGACCGGCAGGGCTTCGTGAGTTCCCGGCGATCCGATGCCGTGCGCGACCGGCAGCTCGATCCAGAAAGTGCTGCCCTGCTCCACCACGCTCTCGAAACCGACTGCGCCACCCATGGCCTCGACCAGATGCCTGGTAATCACCAGACCGATGCCAGTGCCCTCCACGTTTCCGCGCTCTTCCCCCAACCGTTCGAAAGCACGGAAGATCCGCTCCTGCTTATCGGCTGCGACGCCCCGTCCGGTATCCACCACGTTGATGCGTACCGTGCCTTCGCGCACGGAGCAGGACAGCGTCACGCTGCCCCGAGGTCGGTTGTATTTGATGGCATTCGAAAGCAGGTTGATCACGGCCTGGAGCAGACGATTGTGGTCGGCACGCACCGCCAAGGTCTCCGCGCCGGCGGACGCTTCCTGCCTGATCTCGATATCCCGTTCGCCGGCCAAGCTGCCCACCAGCTTGACGCTTTGTGCGAGCAGCGGCTTCAACAATACCGGTTCCATCGACAGCACCAACTTGCCTGCCTCGATACGGGCCAGGTCGATGACATCGTTCACCAGGGAAAGCAAGTGCGCTCCGGCGCGCCGGATATCGCCCGCCTGCTCCCGCGTCGCGTCGCGTGCATCCGGGTTCATTTCGATCAGTTCGGAAAAACCGAGAATCGCATTAAGCGGCGTGCGCAGTTCGTGACTCATACTGGCCAGGAACTCGTTCTTGGCGCGACTCGCCACCAGCGCGGCATCACGCGATGCGACCAACTCAGCCTCCACGACGCGACGACGCGCGGCCTCTTCCTCGACCCGGTTCAGGGCGGCGCGTAGCTGGGAGACCAGACTCGGAATCGGCAGCAGTACCAGCCACACCGCAATGGCGCCGAAGAACCACTGCGTATAGATCGGTACCGGGAAATAGCGCGGCGGGGTCCAGCCGAGCTGGCCAAGTACGATGTAGGCCAACCAGGTCGCCATGTAGCTGACTGCATAGAGTTGTCCAACGCGATGGTTGACGACGACCGCCAACATCATCGATATGGCCAGCATGAAGCCCGCGAAGGTCGGTTCCACGCCGAGGAAGAGCAGCACCACCAGCAGCACCCAGGCCAGGGCCGCGAACAGCAACAACGAGCGCTCGGGCTGACCACGCCGCGCCATCGACCAGCAAACGCCAATGCCGGCGAGCAGCGCCAGCACCGTCACCAGCCCAGCGATTCTTCGCACCAAGAAGAATGGGACTCCCACCACAAGGATGATCACCGCGAGCACAAAAGCAATCCGATAGAACTTGTCGAGCAATCGCAAGTTCCCGGGCAGATTGGTGTTCATTCGGTGACGTGGCTCGATTCAGGGAGCAGTGCGAAGAGCCCACAGGGGGCGGGGGCCATATACCCAACTCAAGGCACGACCATCTTGCCACGTATAGGGCTCACCTCGGCGTGTTGCACGTCGCGGAATCGGCCCGCGCGGTAGCGCGGCACAATCCTGGCACGTTGTGGTCACCGCCCGGAGCGATTCGAACGCCCGACCCGTTGGTTCGTAGATCCCCTGCTACGCGTAACTCATTGATTAACTGTGCAACAAGAGGCCGCTCGTTCCGCCCTCTTGTACAGTGTTGTTCGTGAATGCGCTGCATGGTCCCCGAAATCTCCCCACGATAGTCTCTGGCGAAGCTAGCCAGCCAAGACGCGGTCCAAGGGACTTGTCACGCCACGCGCACCCTTGTTCATGACGTGCGTATAGATCATCGTCGTCGTTACATCGGAATGGCCCAACAGTTCCTGAATGGTTCGGATGTCGTTGCCCGATTGAAGCAGATGGGTGGCAAACGAATGGCGCAGGGTGTGGCAGCTGACCGGTTTGATAATTCCCGCAGCTCGTGCCGCTTCCTTGACCGCCCTGTGCAACGTGTCCGGGTAGAGGTGATGGCGGCGAATTACGCCGGTCTCAGGTTCCGCAGAACGGTTCTTTGAAGGAAACACGAACTGCCAGCCCCACTGGTAGCCGGCCCGCGGGCGCTTGCGGGAAAGTGCGTCGGGCAACCACACCTCTCCAAATCCCTCGGCGAGGTCGCGCTGATGCAGCTGCCGAACACGTCCGAGATGCTCTTGCAGCGGCTGAACGACGGATTCAGGAAGTGGGGCAACGCGATCCTTCCCGCCCTTGCCGCTGCGTACCAGGATTTGCCGGTAGGCGAATTCGATGTCCTTGACGCGTAGCATCAGGCATTCGCGCTGTCGCAGTCCGGCACCGTACAGGATGCTTGCCATGAGCCACTTGACCCCGTACAACTGCGCAAGCAACCGTTTGGCCTCCGATTCGGTAAGCACGACCGGCAAACGCACTGCGCGCTTCGCGCGAACCATTCCGTCAAGCCAAGGAAGGTCCCTGCAGAGGACGTGTTTGTAGAGGAAGAGCAACGCGGAAAGCGCTTGGTTCTGCGTCGCCGCCGCGACGTTTCGTTCGGTAGCGAGCCAATTGAGGAACGCCGTGACCTCGGCAGCGCCCATGTCGCTCGGATGGCGCTTCTTGTGGAAGAAGATAAAAAGGCGAATCCAATGCCAATATGCTTCTTCGGTACGCCGGCTGTAATGGCGGGATCGAATGGCCGCGCGGACCCGCTCGATCAACCGTTGTGGGCGGCCGTGCGATACGGAAGCCGAATTACCATGCAAATCAGAAAGTTGCTCCATAATTTGCGGGCTATCACAACTACTGTATGTCCGCACAGTACCATAAGAAATTGAATTTGAAAATGTATCCTTCTTGAGGGGAAGAAATCTCCCGTGATAGGCTGCAAGAATCGTATCTATATTTGGTTAAGTTGCAGGGAGCACCGTGATCTTTGCAGCGATTGCAGTAGGTTTGCTCGGCGGGGGTGCTCTTGGGTACGTCTTGTCTCGTCGGCTGGTTGTTCATCTCCAAGCTTTGTCGGTACGCCCGCGGATGATTCGGTCGCTTGGACTGGGGGGCGGTCTTCTGGCTGTCTTTCCGGCAGCATTCCTCGCGTTCGTCGTGGGTGGCAACCTCGGAGGCGGGGCTGGCGCCTCTACTCTGTCCTCGCTCGGCACCTTCGGCATTGCTCTAGGCATTGCCGCAGGAATGACGCTCGTCCTGGCGTTAACCGTAGCCGCGTGCACTGCGTTGTGCGCGGGGATGGGTGTGGTGTTAAGCAGGCGGCATCTGCACACATGAACCTGCAACTTAACAGCGCAGCCCACCCGGACGCGCGGGAAACTCACTGCTACATTAATTGCCGTCGACCGCGCGCCGGTGGCTGCGAACGTTAGGCGTCTTCATGGCAGC
>JAOUFA010000399.1 GCA_029858545.1 Betaproteobacteria bacterium | reverse complement strand
GGTTCGATCAAGCCGACCTCTCCGGCGGGAATTTTCCTGCAGGAGAACGACGTCTCGGTCGCGGACTTCAACTCGTATGGCGCGCGACGTGGCAACCACGAGGTGATGATGCGCGGCACGTTCGCCAATGTGCGCATCAAGAACCTGATGCTCGGCGGCAAGGAGGGCGGCCTCACCCGCTACCAGGGCGAGGAAATGCCGATCTACGACGCGGCGATGCGCTACCTCGCCGCCGGAACACCGACCGTCGTATTCGGCGGAGAGGAATACGGTACCGGTTCCTCGCGCGACTGGGCGGCCAAGGGCACCCAACTGCTCGGCGTCAAGGCGGTCATCGCGCGCAGCTTCGAGCGCATCCACCGCTCGAACCTGGTCGGCATGGGCGTGTTGCCGCTGCAATTCACCGGCTCCGACTCCGCCCTCTCGCTCGGACTGAAGGGCGACGAAATCATCGAGATCACGGGACTCGACGATCTGCAACCGCAACAGGACCTGACGCTGCGCATTCAGCGCGCCGACGGCTCGCGCAGCGAAGTCAAAGTGAAATCGCGCATCGATACGCCGATCGAGATCGACTACTACAAGCACGGCGGTATCCTGCCCTACGTGCTGCGCGAACTGCTCTCCGCGCCCTCGCCCGCGCAGGCGCGGGTTGCATGAGACGCGCGATCGTATCTTCACTCCGTTGTCGCAATGCGCTCCCGTCTCGCGCGGCTCCCGCGTCGGGAGCCTGCGCCAAACTGCTAGAATCGCGACTGCCGCAGCGTCTTCTCGAGGAGATTGTCGATGCCACCGCGTGGTAGCCGCCTAGCCTGCAGTTTGCGGACCCAGGATGGGTGCAACGGGTCCTACGATGTCACACCGGGCGAGCAACCCGGCTCGATCGCCAAGGTCGATCCGGTTTCGTGGGACAAGCCGCCACAAAAACCTGTGCAGCAGGGCGCCTTCAGCGTCATCGGCGAGATGGGCATGACCGGCCAGGTGATTCTCGTCAACCAGTACCAGTGGGCGGCACTCCAGCAGGCGAAGCTCGAACAGTTCTTCTACGGTGCGATCCTGTGGGGCAAGAGCCCCTTCAAGGTGATCGAGGACGCCGAGACGATCGTCAAGCGGGGAAAGTAGCCGTAGCGGCCAGGCCGGTTCCCGCCGCGCAGACCAGCGGCTGCGCAGGGATGGGATTCTTGCCGATCTCCCCGTTTCGCACGGTCGCACAAGGCGCGACGATGCGAAGAACCGGAGATCGATGCAGATCCGAACCGCGCATGCGTATCCGGCGCGCGCCCGCGGACAAAGTCGTCAATCCCCGCCGCGCAGCCGGTCGAGGGCGCGACGATCACGCTTGGTCGGCCTGCCCTTCAACTCGCGTGCGGGTTCGACCGCGAGGCGCCTCACCTCCTGGGCCGCCTCGCGTGCAACCCGGCTGGCCTCGGTTTCGTCGTAGAGCAGACGCGCGACGCTCGCCGGGCCGCGCCGCTCGGACAGGGCCACCACCACCAACTCCCAGGCCAGTTCTCCTATCGCGATCTGCAACCTGGCGCCGGGCCTCACTTCCCTGGCGGGCTTGACGCGCTCACCGTCGAGCTTGACGCGTCCTCCCTCAATCGCAGCCTGCGCGAGTCCGCGCGTCCTGAAAAAGCGCGCCGCCCAGAGCCATTTGTCGAGCCGCATGCCGCGCGGCTCAGACCCCGGCGGGCACCCCGGCCGGGCAGGACACTCCCGTGCCGCCGATGCCACAGTAGCCGCGCGGATTCTTGGCGAGGTACTGCTGGTGATACGCCTCGGCATAGTAGAACTCGGGTGCGGCAAAAATCTCGGTCGTGATGCGGCCCCGTCCGGCGCGCTCGAGCGCCTGCTGGTACTGGTCGCGCGACGCAAGCGCCGCGCGCTTCTGCTCTTCGCCATGGGTGAAGATTGCCGACCGATATTGCGTGCCGATATCGTTGCCCTGACGCATGCCCTGGGTCGGGTCGTGCTCTTCCCAGAACACCTTCAGCAGCGCCGGGTAGCCGAGTTTTCCCGGCTCGAATACCACCTGCACCACTTCAGTGTGATTGGTGAGTCCCGAGCACACCTCCTCGTAACTCGGATTCGGCGTCGCGCCACCGGCGTAGCCGACCGAGGTGGTGTACACGCCCGGCAGTTTCCAGAACAGCCGCTCGGCGCCCCAGAAACACCCCATTCCGAACACCGCCCGTTGCAGCCCCTCCGGAAAGGGAGGGCGCAGGCGATGACCGTTCACGAAATGCGCTTCAGGCAGGGCCATGACCTCGACGCGACCGGGAAGGGTCGCTTCGGTGGGCAGTAACTGGGTCATCTTCTGCAGGAAAGAAATCATCGCCGCGCTCCGAATTTCATCTCATTCCCGGCAAGTCTACCGCCGGCTGCTTCGCTTGTGGCGACGAAGTCTTTGTTGTAGCGTCGAAACTCCCCCAGAAACCACGTTCCGTGCAAAACTTTGTATGAAGATCTGTGTCTACGGCGCCGGCGCGGTCGGCGGACTGATCGCCGCCTGGCTCGCACGCGCAGGCCACGAGATTTCGGTGCTCGCTCGCGGCGCGCATCTGGAAGCGATCCGGCGCGACGGATTGCGCCTGCGCGAGAAGACCGACGGCAGGATAGACACGCTGCGGCCGCGTGCCGAGGCAGATCCCGGCAGGCTCGGCGCGCAGGACTGCGTCGTCGTCGCGGTCAAGGGCCAGGGCCTGCCCGGAGTCGCCGCCGGCATCGCGCCGCTGCTCGCGTCGCACACCAGCGTCGTCACGGCGATGAACGGCGTACCCTGGTGGTTCTTTGACCGGCTGGCCTACGGCGATGGCAGGCTGCGCCTCGAAAGTCTCGATCCGGGTGGCAGGCTCGCCGCCGCGATACCGACCGAGCGAATCGTCGGCTGCGTGCTGCACCTTGCCGCCTCGATCCCCGAGCCCGGACTCGTGCAGCACAACATGGGGCGCAAGCTCATCGTCGGCGAACCGGGCGGCCGCAACGGCGAGCGCACGCGCGCGATCGCCGACGCGCTCGAGACTGCCGGCTTCGAAGTTCAGCGCAGCGACTTCATCGAGAAGGAATTCTGGGTAAAGCTCCTCGGCAACCTGAGCTTCAATCCGGTCTCGGCGCTGACGCTCGCCACCTCCGACCGGTTGATCGGCGACGAACTCGTCAAGGAGTACATGATCGCCATTATGCGCGAGTGCCTCGCAATCGGCCGCGCGGTAGGGGTCGACGCCGACATCGACCCCGAGGCAAGGATCGACATGGCGCGCGCGCTCGGACGGTTCAAGACCTCGATGCTTCAGGATCTGGAAGCCGGCAAGCCGCTTGAGATCGAAAGCCTGCTCGCCGGTCCACTCGAAATCGCGCGCAAAGCGGGCGTGGCGGCGCCGTTCACCGCCAGTGTCTATGGAATGATCCGTCTGCGAGCCCTGGCGACGCAGCAGGCTTCTCCATGACCCATCGTCTGTGCACCGCGCCGATGATGGACTGGACCGACCGGCACTGCCGCGTGTTCCTGCGCCACTGCGCGCCGCACGCGCGCCTGTACACCGAGATGGTCGGCACCGGCGCGCTGC
>JAOUFA010000039.1 GCA_029858545.1 Betaproteobacteria bacterium | reverse complement strand
CGGGCTGCGCAACCTCGCCGGGATCTTCCTCGGCATCCGCATCCCGAAGGGCGCGAAGACGACCAACTGGGCCACGCCGCGCCTCACGCGCCAGCAGATCGACTATGCCGCGACCGACGCCTGGGTCTGCCGCGAACTGTATCGGCGCTTTCGCGAGCTCGGCCTGGTGTAGCTCAGCCCTGCCATACTCCGTAGCCCTCCTCACGCAAGCCGATCGCGAGCTCCACCTCCATGTCGCGCGCCGCATCATAGGGCATAGGGTTGGCAAAAGCGTAGAGCGACGGCAGCAGGCGCAGACCGTAGCGCTCCACATAGCGGTTCGCCTGGATGCCGGCCTTGTGCTTCCTGAAGCGTACTTCGGGGCTGAGACCGGTCATGCCGACGTAGACGCAAGGCTTGGTCGCGTCGTAATCCGGGTTCGCGCGACGAAAGCGCGCCTGCTGCAGCACTTCGGGCGAGAGCTCGATGACGTAGACGTTATGGCGTTGGCGCGCCGGCACGATCGTCGCGCGCTCAGGCCCCGCGCACGAAACGCGCGCGGCGCGGATCCAGCGGATCGTAGCGCACCGCGACCCGCTCGCCCACCTCGGGCAGCGTCGCGCGCAGGCAGCCGGCGATCTCCTCGCAGGTGATCGCGCCCCCCGTGCCCGCGGGCGTGAATCGGTAACGCAGCCGGAACGCCCCCGAGGACTCGGGCAGGATATCGAGCACCTCGGCCTCGGCGGACAGCGCCCCGGCATCGAAGCGCGCGCGCGCGCGCCGCGCGCGGTGCCGCAATGCGAGGCCGACCACGACCGGCAACGCGACCAGCACGAGCACCGCGATCGCTTCGGAGTCCATGCCGCTCAGAGACAATCGACGATCCAGGCGCCGATCGCCGCGACTTCGTCCTGGCAGACTTCGTGCGCCATCGGATAGGCACGCCACTCGGGTGTGTAGCCGAGCGCGGCGAGCCGATCACGCGAGCGCTCGGCGCGCTCCAGCGGGACCATCGGGTCCGAGCTGCCGTGCGCGATGAAGATCGGCACCCCGGCGTTCGCCGCATCGCGCTCGGTTTCGAGTGCTTCGGCGAGCGGCAGCCAGGTCGAGAGCGCGAGGATACCGGCAAGCCGCTCGGGGTGGCGCAGCCCGGTCTGCAGCGCGATCGCGCCGCCCTGCGAGAAACCCGCCAGAACGATGCGCCTCGCGGCGATGCCGCGCGACTTCTCACGCTCGATCAGGGCTTCGAGCAGCGCCTGCGAGGCGCGGATCCCCGTCTCGTCCTCGCGCGCGCCGCCGAGCTCGAAGATGTCGAACCAGGCACGCATGCGCAGGCCCATGTTGATCGTCACCGGCTGCTGCGGAGCATGCGGGAATACGAAACGCAGCGCGAGGCGTTTGGGCAGCCGCAACGCGGGCACGATCGGCTCGAAGTCGTGCCCGTCGGCGCCCAGACCGTGCAGCCAGATCACCGTGGCGTCGGGCTTCGGCGCGGTCTCGCGCTCGACGGTTTCGGGGAGGTCGCTCATTGCGGCAGTGTGGAGCGCGGCAGCGAAAATATCGCGGGAACCGTGCACGCTCAGTAGTGAATCACCCGCCCGTAGGCATCGAGCACGGCCTCGTGCATCGCCTCCGAAATCGTCGGGTGCGGGAACACGGTATGCATCAGCTCGGCCTCGGTCGTTTCAAGCGTCTTCGCCACCGCATAACCCTGGATCATCTCGGTGACCTCGGGTCCGATCATGTGCGCGCCGAGGAGTTCTCCGGTCTTTGCATCGAACACCGTCTTGACGAAGCCCTCGGTATCGCCGAGCGCGATCGCCTTGCCGTTGCCGACGAGCGGAAAGCGGCCGACCCTCACGCTGTGGCCGAGCTGCTTCGCCTTTTCTTCGCTGAGGCCAATGCTCGCGACCTGCGGCTGACAGTAGGTGCAGCCGGGGATGCGTCGTGGATCGAGCGGCGCGACATGTGCCAGACCGGCGATCTTCTCGACGCAGAGGACGCCCTCGTGGCTCGCCTTGTGCGCGAGCCAGGGCGCGCCGGTGATGTCGCCGATCGCGTACACGCCGGGCTCGCCGGTCCGCAGCCATGCATCGACCACGACGTGGCCGCGCTCGAGTTTCACGCCCGTGCCTTCCAGGCCGAGGTTCTCGGTGTTGGGCGTGATGCCGACAGCGAGAATCACCCTTTCCACCCGCACCGATTGCTCGCCCGAGGCCGTCGCGACGGTCGCCGTGACACCGCCTGCGTCCTTCTTCAACGCTTTCACCGTCGCCGAAGTCAGGATCTTCATCCCCTGACGCTCGAAGGACTTCTTCGCCGCCGCCGAAACCTCCGCGTCCTCGACCGGCAGCACACGATCGAGCAGCTCGACGATCGTTACCTCCGCGCCGAGCGTGCGATAGAAGCTCGCGAACTCGACGCCGATTGCTCCCGAACCAACCACCAGCAGCGACTTCGGCATCGCCGCGGGGATCATCGCTTCCTTGTAGGTCCAGACCTGTTTGCCGTCGGGTTCCAGCCCCGGCAGTACCCGCGGACGCGCGCCGGTGGCAAGAATAATGTGCTGTGCGGCGAGATCGGCGACGGGTTTGCCGTCCCGGCTCACCGCGACCTTGCCCTTGCCGCCAAGCCTTCCCAGGCCCTCGTAGACGCTCACCTTGTTCTTCTTCAACAGGTGCTTCACGCCGGCCTGCAATTGCGCGGCGATCGCGCGCGAGCGTTTCACCACCGCGGCGAGATCGAAGCCGACGTTCGATGCCGAAAGGCCAAACGCCGCGGCGTCGTGCATCAGGTGCAGCACCTCGGCTGAACGCAGCAGGGCTTTCGTCGGAATGCAGCCCCAGTTGAGGCAGATCCCGCCCAGATGCTCGCGCTCGACCACCGCGGTCCTCATCCCCAGCTGCGCGGCGCGGATCGCGGCGACATAGCCGCCGGGTCCGCCGCCGATGACGACAAGATCGAAGGATTCAGTCATCGCGCCGCCTAGACCAGCATGGCAATCGGCGCTTCGATCACCTTTTTGAACGCGGCGAGGAATTCGGCACCGAGCGCCCCGTCGACCGCGCGGTGATCGACCGAAAGCGTGCAGGTCATCATCGTCGCCACCGCGAGCGCACCGTCGCGCACGACGGGGCGCTGTTCGGCCGCGCCGACCGCGAGGATACAGGCCTGCGGCGGGTTGATGATCGCGGAGAATTCGCGGATGCCGTACATGCCGAGGTTGGAGATGCTGAAGCCCCCACCCTGGAATTCCTCGGGGCGCAGGCGGCTCTCCTTCGCGCGCGCCGAGAGTTCCTTCATTTCGGCGGAGATCCGCCCGAGGCTCTTCTGGTCGGCGCCGCGCACGATCGGCGTGATCAGGCCGCTGGGCGCCGCGACCGCCACCGCGATATCGACGTCGCGGTAGCGGCGGATCGCATTCTCGGCCCACGAGGCGTTCACTGCGGGGAATTTGCGCAGCGTCAGCGCTGCGGCCTTGATGACGAAGTCGTTCACCGAGAGCTTCACGCCCTCGATCACCTCGTTGATCTGTCTTCTCGCGGCAAGCAGCGCATCGACATCGCAGTCCACCGTCAGATAGAAGTGAGGGATGTTGCGCTTGGCCTCGGTAAGGCGCTGCGCAATCACGCGGCGCACGCTCGAGTGTGGAATCTCCTCCCAGGCAGGGCCGTAGGCGGCACCCGCCACGGGCGCACTGCGCTGTGCGGCCTCGACATCGGCCTTCAGCACGCGACCGTTGGGCCCCGAGCCGGCGACGCGCGCGAGATCGACATTCAGATCCTTCGCGATGCGCCGTGCGAGCGGGCTCGCGAAGATGCGCCCCTCGCGCGTTGGCGCGACCGTCGCGCTCGCTGCCGGAGCCGCAGTCGCGCCTGCAGGAATGCTCTTCGCGGCAGGCGTCGCGGCGGGGGGCTTTGGCGCGGAGCCCGCCGCAGCGAGCGCGGCGGGGTTCTCGCCGTTTACCGCGAGCAAGGCGATCAGGCTATCGACCTTGACGCCATTCGAGCCCTCGGGTACGACGATCTTGCCGAGCACGCCGTCGTGCTGCGCCTCG
This sequence comes from Betaproteobacteria bacterium, assembly GCA_029858545.1. Lineage (GTDB taxonomy): Bacteria > Pseudomonadota > Gammaproteobacteria > Burkholderiales > SG8-39 > JAOUFA01. The sequence goes on along the minus strand of JAOUFA010000039.1, from coordinate 11,099 downwards.
ACCTCGACCAGCGCCTTGTCGGTTTCGATTTCGAGCAGAACCTCGCCCTTCTTCACCGCCTCGCCCGGCTTCTTGGTCCAGCGGATGATGTTGCCCTCGGTCATCGACGGGGCCACCTGCGGCATGAGGATATCTATTGGCACGACCGCTCCTTGGATTCTTGCTTACTCGTAGTCAAACCTGCGCTGAGCGGGATGCCACAGCCGCGCCGTGGTGTCCTTCTCATAGCCCTTGCCGTCGGGGAAACTCACCAGTTCCATCTGCATCCCCCAGGGGGTGAGGAAGTAGATCCAGGTCTGCCCGGCGTGCGGGCCGACCGAGCGCACGGTCGGCTCGCCGAGGATACGCACGCCCTTGTCCTTCAGGTACTCGATCGCGGCGTGGATGTCGTCGACGTAGAACGCGAGGTGATGGCCGCCGACGTCGCTGTTCTTCGGCTGGGTGCGGTTCTGGTCGGGCGATTCGTATTCGAAGATCTCGAAGTTGGCGCCGTTCCTGCAGCGCAGGAAACGCAGCCGCTTCATCACCGCGCGCGGATGCACATTGAGGTGGGTCTGCATCCAGTCGCCGTCGGACTGGAACGGTCCGAGATAATGGAAGGGCTCGCAGCCGAGCACGTTGACGAAGAAGTCGACCGCCTCCTCGAGATTCGGCACCGTGAAGCCAATATGATCGGTGCCGCGCAGTCCTGGAATGCCGTGGCTTGGCGCCTGCATGCTCATTTCCTTGCGTCCTCCTGTCGCTTCCCCGGATCGCCCTCTCAGGCGGCGCGCACCAACGAAAGCCCGCGCCCCGAGTCGGCGAGCATCTGCGCAAAGCCGGCGCGGATTTCCTCCGCGCCGACGAAGGCCGCGCGCTCGAGCACTTTCGAGACGCTCGGCGACGATTCGCCGCCGTGGATGCGCTTCACCGGCTGGTCGAGGTAATCGAAGAACCGGCGCTGGATTTCATCGGCCAGCATCGCGCCGTACGGGGTGGTGAGCGGTCCCTGCTCGAGCACCACCACGTTATTGGTCTTGCGGATGCTCGCGCCAATGGTGTCCCAGTCGATGCCGGCTCGATCAAGCGACCTCAGATCGACGATCTCCGCGTCGACCCCCATCTCGTTGGCGACCTGCACCGCGAGCGGCGTCATTGCGAGGTAGGTCAGCACGGTGAAGGCGCCGCCCGTCTTCACCGTCTTGGCCTTGCCGAGCGGGATGCAATAGTCGAAGTCCTCGAGCGGCCCCATTCCGGTGGAGTTGTACAGCCCGACGTGCTCGATTACCAGCACCGGATCCTCGCACAACAGCGCGCTGTTCATCAGCCCGACATAGTCGAAGGGGTTGGACGGTGCGACGATGCGCCAGCCCGGCCACATCGCGTACAGTCCCGCCGGGTCCATCGAGTGCTGCGAGCCGTAGCCGGTGCCGATCGCGCATTTGGTGCGCAGCACCAGCGGCATTCTCGTGTCGCCGCCGAACATGTGGCGCGCCTTGGCGATCTGGTTGAACAGCTGGTCTGCGGCGACCAGCGAGAAATCTGAATACATCAGCTCGACCACCGGACGGTAGGTCCCTTCCATCGCGACCCCGCCGCACAGTCCCGAAAAGCCCTGCTCGGCGATCGGCGTGGGCACGATACGGTCCGGGAAGCGCGCCGCAAGTCCCTTGGTCGCGCCGTTGGTGCCGCCCTTGAGTTTGTGGATGTCCTCGCCCATGCAGAAGATGCGTTCGTCCTGCTCCATCCTGCGGCCCATCACCGTCGAGACGACGTCGATGAACTTCACCTCCGCCGTCTTGCCGCTCGCGGTTTCCAGTTCCTCGAAACGCTGGCCGGCGAATTCCGACAGGTCGCCGCGCAGGCCCTGATCGCGGAACTCGGGCTTGGGCCACAGCGACGGAACGATGCGCCGCTTGCCGCCCTCGGCGACCTCGGTGAGGCGCTCGGCGATCTCGCGCATCGCGGCCTGCGCGTTCGCGCGCATCGCCGCGTCCTCGTCCCTGGACAGCCACTTGCGATCGATCATTTCCTTCGCGATGCGCGCGAGCGGATCGCGCGCGCGCCAGTTCGCCTCCTCTTCCTTGTTGCGGTAGCCGAACGCGCTGCCCACCAGCCCGCCGCCATGGTGGAAGAAGCGGTACACCAGCGCCTCGATGATCGCCGGGCCCTTGCCCGCGCGCATCAGATCGACCGCCATCTGCGAGGCGACCCTCACCGCCATCGGGTCCATGCCGTCGACCCGATAAGAGGGAATCGCGTAGGCGAGACCGCGCGACGAAAGCCGCGTCTCGCGCGTCTCCTCCTCGATCGTGGTCGAGACCGCGTACTGGTTGTTCTCGATGAAAAAGCAAATCGGCAGCGACCACAGCGCGGCGAGATTCTGCGATTCGGGCACCGCGCCGATGTTGACCGCGCCGTCGCCGAAGAAGGTGAACGCCACCGCGCCCTGGCCGCGGCGCTTCTTCGCCCAGGCGACGCCGTTGGCAAGCGGTACGCCCCCGCCGACGATCGCGTTGGTGCCGAGCGCCCCCGCCTCCTCCCAGCGCAGGTGCATCGAGCCGCCGCGCCCCTTGCAGAAACCATCGGCCAGACCGAGGATCTCCGCAAGCGAACGGTACAGGAGCGTCTTCACCGCCTCGGGCAACGCCCCTTTGCGCGGATCGTAGTCGGGCATATCGACATGGCGCAGGCACTTGGCGACGAACTGATGGTGGCCGCGATGCGAGCCGGTGATCGCGTCGGCGCTGTTCAGCACCGACATGCAGGCCACCGCGCCGCCATCCTGACCGACGCTCGAATGCGCCGGACCGTGGATCAGTCCCTGTCCATCGAGCTCGAGCACCATCTCCTCGAAGGCGCGCACCACGTGCAGGTGGTACTGCATGCGTAAAAGCGTCGCCGCGCCCGCCTGGTCCCAGTCCTTGGCGGTGGATACCACCTCCTGCCAGGGGCTTTCCTGAGTGAGATTGATGAGTTTGGGCATGGAGGTCTCCGTGGCGGCTAAATGGGACTGACCTTGATCAGACGGCGGGGTCCGCGGTGCAGCGGTTCAGGGTTCGAATGTTACTCGGGGCGCGCGAATCGCGCAGCAGGCCGGGGCGAAACCGGCGGTATCGCGAATTCAGCGCGATCCGAACTCTGATGCAATGCGTCAGTCCGGCCGTCGGCTCGGTCTGCAATCTCCCCGAGTTCCCCGCTTCAGGCACTCCCGGCGACCGCATCTCGCTCATTTCCTGCTCTCCCGCCTTACCCGCCCGTCGCCGTGACGGTTCACCACCACCCACACCGCCACCGCCGGTTTGCGGCCAAGGGTCCACAACCGGTGCGGGCGATGCGCGTCGAACGAGATCGAATCCCCGGCCTTCAGTTCATATTCGTCGAAACCGATCTTCATCCCCAGGCGTCCGCTGAGCAGATAGGCGTATTCCTTGCCGCCGTGACGAATCATCGAATCCTCGTCGCAGGAGGCACCGCCCACGTCGTAGACGACGTAGAGAAATTCGACCTCGTCGCCGGGCAAGGCGGCGAGCCGTTCCCAGCGCACCCCCGCGGCAAGGCGGATCGCCTCGCGCTTGCCCTGCTTCCTCACCAGTCCGCTTCCGTCATTGGTTGCGGCCGTGCGTGAATTCCTCGCCCGCGCGTTCGTCCCGCCCGCGCGAAACAGGTCGTCGAGCACGAGATCAAGTTCATTGGCGATCGAGTACAAAGTACCCACCGAGGGCGTCACGTTGCCGCGTTCGATCTGCGATACGAGGCTTGCCGACACGCCGATCCTGCGCGCGAGGCCGCGCAGCGTTACCCCGGCACGCTCGCGCGCCGCGCGCAGGCGCGCGCCGAGGTCCGCCGAAACACCCGCCGCGCTGCGCCGCTTGTTCGTCACCGTCCGTTGCTTGACACTTAACATGCCGCCGCGTATGTTTCCGCCACCTGTTTTGTCGCGGCATTATAGAGCCGTTCGACGCCCCAGGCTGCCCCGGGCTGTTTCGCAGTACTGAACGCGCCACGCCCGCCCCAGCCGCCGCCCAAGGAGACCGCCATGCCCAAGCACCACGTCCTGCGCCGCGAAGAGATCCGGCCGAAACCCGAATATGTCGGACACAGCGCACTGTTTTCGCGCTGTGCGATGGTCGATGAGGCGGCGGGTTCGGTGCATACCGGTATGGGGTTGTGCGCGCTCGAGGCAGGCGGCCGCATCGATACGCACCTGCATTCGTTCGAGGAAAGCTTCTACATCGTCGAGGGTGAACCGACGTTGATCCTCGATGGCCATGCGGTGACGCTCGCCCCCGGCGCCTGCGGGCTGGTGCCGATCGGCGTACCGCACGCCTGGCTCGGACCGAAGAGCGGAACAGCGCAGTGGATCGACATGCTCACGCCGCTGCCGCGGCCCAACGGTATTGGCGACGACCTCTTTTTCTTCGGAGCGCCGCAGGACTACGCGACGCAGGATTTCGACATCCGCGATCCACGCTCGCGCCACCTGTTCCGCATGGCCGATGACGATATTGTGGTCGACAAGCTCAAGATCGGCGCACGCAAGGACGCCGCCAAGGTGTCCTCCAGCATGGCCACGGCGCTGCTCGCCTACAGCGGCATCGCTGTGAAGATGCTGGTCGACGAGCGCCTCGATGCGCAGCTGCACACGATGTTCATGGTCGAGTACCAGCCGGGCGGCGTCGCGCACCCGCACGACCACCCTCTCGAGGAGGCCTACTACATCCTCGACGGTGAGGTCGACGCCGAGGGCGACGGCAAGCGCTACACGCTGAGAAAGGGCGACCTGTTCTGGACCGGCGTGGGCTGCGTGCACGCCTTCTACAATACCAGCGGCAAGACCGTGCGCTGGCTGGAGACGCAATCGCCCCAGCCGCCGGCGCGCCATTCGTACCGCTTCAGCCGCGATTGGGAGTATCTGAAGGAAAAGCTCGCGGCATCGGGTAATCCGCAATAATTTTCAGCAAAAATCATCGAACCACACCAGGAGGAATCATGGCCAGTGCATTGATCGTAGGCGGCACGTCCGGAATCGGGCTCGAACTCGCGAAAACCCTCAGCAAGCGCGGCGAGGAAGTCATCATCACCGGGCGCGACAAGGCTCGCACCGAGTCGGTCGCCGCACAGATCGGCGGCAAGACGCGCGGCATCGCGATGGACCTCGCGGAACCCGCGAAGATCGAATCCCAGCTTGCCGGCCTGGGCAAGATCGACCACTTGGTACTCGCGGCGATCGAGCGCGACGACAACAGCGTGAAGAAGTTCGATATCGTACGCGCCACGCGTCTGGTCACGCTCAAGCTCGTCGGCTACACCGAGGTGATCCACACGCTGAGCCAGCGCTTCGGGCCGCAGGCCTCGATCGTGCTCTTCGGCGGACTCGCCAAGGAGCGCCCCTACCCTGGCTCGACCACCGTCACCACGGTCAACGGCGGGGTGACCAGCATGATCCGCTCGCTCGCGATCGAACTCGCTCCGGTGCGCGTCAATGCGCTGCATCCGGGCATCGTCGGCGACAGTCCGGCATGGAACGGCAAGCCCCCCGAGGTGCTCGAGCGCGTGCGCGTGCGTACCCCGCTCGGACGCCTGGTGACGATGGACGAGATCGTCGGCTCGGTGCTGTTCCTCCTCGACAACCACGGCGTCAACGGCATCAACCTGAACGTCGACGGCGGCTGGCTGCTGACGTAGAGGGGAATTGCGCGGCAGACCCCTCTCTCTGTAGGGAGGCTGCCCCCCGGTAGACGGGTAGCACCCGGCCCCCCGGTGAACAACCCCAGGCAATAAAACGGGCCGCCCCTTTCGGGGCGGCCCGAGCACACGAGCCGCGAAACCCGGCGACGGCTAGCGGATCCTGACTCCTCCGCCAAGGAACCCAAGCGCGTCATCGACCGCTTCGTCGGCGTCACCGTGCACGGCATTGCCGGCCTCATCGGTTGCGCTAACTCTCAGCACGTCGCCCTCGAAGATGGCCCAATCGTAAGTCGCACCCGTTGCCGGTACCGCTGGCGTGAAATTCACCACCCCGCCCGCCGAGTCATACGAGACCACCGTTACCACCACATCGGCTTCACCCGCCTGCACCGCTCCGGCAACTTGCCTGAGCAGGATTCGGTCGCCGACGGCAAAAGGCCGCGCCGCGGAGGTAAAGCTTGTCGTGCCGCCCGTCACCGCAAGGGCGGCTGTCACCACTGGCGCCCGCAAGTTCGTGAAGAGCCCGTTGACCCCGATGGTAAAGGGTACGGTGGTGCTGAACCGCAGAGCGGTCGGTGCCGCGCCCAGCGTCAGCGTTGGGTTGGCGAGTGTGCTGTTGACGTCCGCAACGGTGACCAGATCGACGCTTCCGTCGGCGTACCTGAGATTCAGCCACTGCCCGCGAAAGAAGCCGTTCGCACCGGTCGCATTGGCGAAGGTAATGACGTTGCCCGCCACGGTAGACAGGCCCGCCACAGCGCCGACCTGGTAGACGGTCGCCGCGGCCGCCGAACTGGCGTTCACGTAGAGCGTCGTCCCGTTCACATCCCAGACCGGCGCGGTGGTGAAGAGCGAGGCGTTCGTCACGTTGACAATGGCCGCCGCAGATGACGTATTCATCGGCTCACTGAATTGCAGCGCCGCGACCGGGTTGCCGGAAGCGCCCTGGTATCTCCGTGAAACAAGGCTTGTGCCGAGCAGTTCCGGCGCGCGGTTATCGCGCAGCGACAGCATCTTCGTCTGGTCGATCGCGGTTTCTATTCCTGATGGATCCTTCACGGTCACCGCAAAGTCGAGCCGGTTGCCGAAGCGCAGGGTGTTGCTCGTCAACCCCGGGAGATTCTGCCGCAATGCTCCGAGCGCCAGATTGTTGTACACCAGGTAACCATTGTTGACGTTTACTCCGCCGCCAGCGATTGCGAGCGCCCAGTTCTGCAGGGTTTCGCCGGAGGCCGGATTGACGACCCTGAAGTACAGGTTCACCGCCGAGGAGTCGAGATTTGCCTGGGTGCGCGGCACCTGCACGTCGACCCCGTTGTTGTAGGCATTGACGTTCCAAGGCAGCGAGGAATACCTTCCTTTGACGAACCGTTCGCTGATACTGGTGTAATTCTCCGCGGTCGTGGTCAGCGAGTTGCCGGTAATGAGCGCAAGCACCGGGTCATTCGACAGATAGCGGATTACGCCGTTCTCCGCCTGCAGCGCGGTGTCGTATTGACCTGTCGTCAGATACAGCGCCGGCGTCGGCACCGTCGCATTGAGCGCGCTGTTGACCGCGTGGAACTGGGCGAGAGTGTTGCCCACGCCGATGCTCGTATTCGCGGTTCCCGCCTGTACCGTACGGTTGGTGATCAGCTGATAGGTCGCGCCGATCGGGAGTTTCTGCAGATCCCAGTTGGTCGCCAACTCCAGCGTGTAGTTGTTCTGCCAGGTCGCCGTCATGCTGGGGATGACCACGTTGCCGAAACTATCTCTCAGGCGAATGCTGTCGCTGTAGAACTGCGTGGTATTGACCGGCTGATCGAAGATCAACGTAAACACCATTTGCGTCGCGCCGCTGAAATCGATATCCGGCGCGAACTCCACGGTGCTGTTCGCGGGCGGATTACCCGCCGCGTCGCGCAGGATCTGCATGCGGTTCGAACTTCCGCTCACCAGACTGACGTTGGCGGCCACCAGGCCCAGGTTGTTGTCCACCGGCGGAAGCCGGAAATCGACCACGGCGGCCGACGCAAATTGAAGGTTCAGGTTGCCGGCATCGCTGGCAGTACTGTATTCATATCCGCTCGCATAGGCGCCGATCTGGCCTGCCCCCAAATTAAGCCAGAGAGCCGGAACCTGCAGCGAATACCAGCCTGCCGCACCGCTCGTAGCCTGATCGGCGGTGGTCGCGGTAAATTGCGCCGGCAGCATCACCGCGGCATTGCTGCCCTGCGGGGTGATCTTCAGAAACTGGTCGCTCGTATTGAGCACAACCGTTGCGCCATTGAGCCCCAGGCCCGTGGCAGCGTCGGTCACGTAGCCCGATACCGTCGCCGTTTTCACCATGTAATCGACCACGGTGATGAGCGAAGTCGAGGCGGCCTTCTCGGGCAGGTAGACCTCACCCATCATGTCGAGATAGTTCTGTGCCCCGGCGGTCGCCGGTGCCGGCGCCTTGACGTAGTAGTTGATGCAGCCGTTCTGGCAGCCGTTGGTCGTGCCGACGGTCGCCTCGGCGGCGACGCCATTGAAGTACCAGTACCCGTACGAGTCGGTGGTCGCGGTCCGCGTCCCCCCGGCGAACAGCGTCACGGTCACACCCGCGAGCGGGGCATTTGTCGCGTGATCGCGCACGAAACCCTGCACCGTGCCTCGGAATGCGTCGGGCGCGATCACTTCCTCCTTCTTCACGCAGCCTGACAAGGCGACCACGCCAAGCAGCGTCACAATGCTCCACAGCCTCAGTATTCGGCCGTTGATTCGTCCTGCCCCATCAATTCCCATAGCGCCTCCTCGAAGCATGCTGCCAATGATTGAAAGTAACCAAGTTGATTGAATCGCGACGTACCGCACTTCCCCATCGCACCGGCACTCCTACACCTGTCGATCTACCCCTACTGACTACTTCCTCCGCAGAACCGCCGCGCCATCCAGGTAGAACCCTCCCCTCGACGCGTAGATATCGTAGACAAGTCCCATATGCGAAGCATTGGCGCCGAAAAATTGGCCCGTGCTCGACCCGGAACAAGACGAACCGCACACATTGAGGGCGCCATTGTTGTGAGTCATCGTCGCGTACCCCGCGAAAAGCGAACTGGAGCCCGATCCGTTGATGTTCATCGTGTAGTCATTGCGACCCGAACTTCCGAAAAAGGACAGATCCAGCGTGGCATTGACGGCATTGCTCGCAAAATCGACGCTCCCTAGCGCAGAGGTCACACTGCCCCTGCCCAATCCCCCTCCCACGCCATCGGAGAAACTGGGGCTGGTCGCACCGAGAAGCGTGAACTGGCCCGTGCCCGCGCTCGGCATCGGATTGGTGGGCACGCCGACCACGTAGTGAACGCCACGGCGCGCCGTGTACGCGAAGGAACTCTCCGACCACCAGTCCAGCAAGGCAATAAAAGGTGCCCCATCGACCCATTGCCCCCAATCGACCACTCCGGGAACCCCTCCATGGTCGACCACGCTTCCCAGATTGCCCCGGTCGGCGAGAAAGGCAAAGCAAATCGACGCGACCGATCCGCAGTATTCGAACGAGCCGTAGAAGCGCAATCCGCTCGAATCGAAGATCTGGGAGTTTGGCAGGACGTTTGACCCCGCGATGTTCACAGGGAAGATTACCTCGGGCTCCGCGAACAGCCCTCCGAGTCCAGAATAGGTTCCCGCAGCGAACCCCCCCCGCTGCGGCGGCAGCAAACTTGTCGCGCCGTTTGCATCGCGCTTTTCCGTTACCAGAAAAGAACTCGGCAACGCGGGCGGTGGCAGGTTGCCTGAACGGCTATCCGCATTGATGCCCCCCTGCGCCAGGGTTTCGCCCCTTTCCTTGCCGCGCTCTTTCGAACGCGAGCGGCCCGAGAGGCGGTCGTAGAGGAACGACGGCGGCGCAAGCAGCCTTTCGGGCGCCGACATCAGGCTCGCCACATGAAAAAACTCCTGCGCCCCGAACTCATGCTCTCCGGTGTTGTTGAGAACACCGATGCGCCCATCGGTGACGCCCCCATAGGTGCCGTTCGGAATTGATCCGCCTCCCGGCGCGGAAATCTGCGCGAGCGGCCCGGCATCGCTGACGACTCCGCCCGCCTCGGCGAGCACGACGCCGTCTCGTGCGCCGAGCGCCGTCTGTCCGCAATCGTTGTTGCACACCAGCAAGGTGTAGTGGGTACCGCGGATCCCGATCGTCGCCGTCGGGGTGCGCAGCTCGTACTTGTCGCGGCTGTGAAGTCTCCCGATCAAACCTGTCACGGTACGCATGCCGCCTGCCAACAGCGAGAAGATGCTCTTTTCGCTGCCATCGATCTTGCCCGAATAGACATAGTCGTCGAGACGAAAGACTGTTCGCTCGCGCAATGAAATGATCGATTCATCGGTCATGAGGACCTGCGCATTGCTCGCGGGCCCGAGGCGAATGGTGTCGCCCGAGGCGACCGCTGAGCCAGCCGCGAGCGGCACCGCCTGCCCGCCGCGCTGCGCGACGACATCGCCGATCGAAACCAATACGCGACCCGCCTGTCCCTGTGCCCCCAGCGGGGTCGCCAATACCGCGCCCAACACGGCAAGAATCAGACGGTTTTTCATTGCACACCTCATGGCAGTTCAATACGCAGCTTGCAGGTCAGGACATTGCGGTCATAGCTATAAAGCGGCAGCGACGATGCATTGGCGGAATGCAGAAATTCGGCGCGCAATGTCGCCCGCCGCGTAACACGGTAGGAAAGACCGGCATCAATGCCGACGTAACCATCAGTGCGGGTCTTCAGAAACAGCGGATCGGTGGCCAGATAGCTGCTGCCGGCGTAGGTCACGCCTGCGGACAGGGCCCACTTCGGCGCAGGCGTCAGGCCGGCACCGGCGCGCAGGCTTCGAATCGCACGCGAGAGATCCTGGCGAATCGGATCGCGTTCCCAGCCGAAGGTGCCCTGCAACTGGATGACGGGTTGCAGACTGTACACGAACGCCCGGCGCCATCCCGCGCTGGCGCCGTAATAGTTGGCATTGCGTATGTCGCTACCGGGATAACGAAGCGTGGCGTATTGCCCCGCGAACGAAAGGGAGCTCAACTCGCTCATCTGACGCTGCCATTCGCCGCCGACCGCCGCGACTTCGCGGAACGAGGATACGTCGACGATCATGCTCGAATAGGAAACCGTGGCGCGCCACAGATCGTGGTCCTTGCGCCAGGAGCCGCCCCCGTAAACACCCAGATTTTGCTGGTTGAACTGCCATAGTTCGGAGTGCGCATTGAACTTGTTTTCATAATTGGCGCCCGCGAAGAGCGAGATCCCCGGCAACACGGGTCGCGTGTACTGCCCCCCCGCTCCCAGGTGCATGAAGCGATCGCCGCTCTTCGAGGCGTTGCCGGGCAACTGCACCGTGCCGAGCGTGGGAACATTGATGCTGCTGCCGCCGATACCGCTGTTGACATTGCTGTCGATTCCGCCGCCGAC